>DATLNZ010000021.1 GCA_035536535.1 Actinomycetota bacterium
GGGAGGCTCGCTACCCCTGCATCCCACAATGGGTAAAATGAGTGCGCTGCGGACGTAGCTCAGTTGGTAGAGCACTACCTTGCCAAGGTAGATGTCGTGGGTTCGAATCCCATCGTCCGCTCTCACCCAGGTCCTGGCCACAGGGCGTTTTTGGTTCAGGCCGAGGCGGCCCCCGGGCTTCAGCCACCGTCGAACCGCCCCCGGTGAGGGGCTATGTTGAGTCGTGGACAGGGCTGGCGCTCCGCCGCGGGGCAGCAGAAGGACCAACACTCTCGCCGCCATTCTCTTCGCTACCTCTGTGGCGCTTGCGGCGTGGAGCCTGCTGATGTCGGTCGTCAACGCCCACGCCGAACACGCCGCAACGGCCGACTGGAACGGTTTCGCCGAGACCGCTGCCTGGTCCGCCCACATGCTTACCGCCTGCGCGCTGGGCTCCCTGGTGGTGGTCCGCAGCCGCGGGAACCGGGCAGGGTGGGCGTTCGCCGCCGGCGGCCTGTCGGGTTTGCTCGCCGTCGCGGCCGACCACTACGCCGGCTTCGCGCTGGTAACCCATCCAGGGACGTGGACCGGGGGCGTGGCCGCGAGGTTCGTCTCGTTTCTGGCGTTCTGCGCCTGCTGGACGGTTCTCGGTGCGATCCTTCCGCTGGTGTTCCCGACGGGTGCGACCGTGTCGCGCCGGTGGCGGCCCTTTGTGTGGCTCGCGGTGGCGGGGGGCGCCGCGTTCGGGGCCACGATCTTCAAGCCCGACGCCTTCCGCGACGACGGGTTGCTCGGCAACGTGCCGTCGGTGGTGAACCCGCTCGCGCTGCCGGCGCCGTCTGTGGTCCAGGCCATCGCCGATGCGGGCGTGTTTGCTCTGTTCGGCGCGATGTTCGCCGGCGTGGTGTCGCTTGTCGTACGGGCGGTGAGGTCGCACGGGGACGAACGCCAGCAGGTGAAGGTGGTGGCCTACGCGGCGGTCATGGTCACGGTTACCTCGCTGGCGGTCGCGAACTGGGCCCGCTACGTCGGCCACGTCCCGGGCGCGCGCGGAGCGATCTCGGTAGTGGAGGTCCTGATATTCCTCGCGCTGCCGGTGTCCCTGGCTCTGTCGGTCCTGAAGTACCGGCTGTACGACATCGACCGGATCATCAACCGGACGTTTGTTTACGCCGCCCTCACCGCAACCCTGGCGGCCGCGTATGCCGGCGGCGTGTTCCTCCTGGGCCAGGCGACGAGGCCTCTGACCCGCGGATCCGATGTGGCCGTGGCCGGGTCCACGCTCATGGTGGCGGGACTGTTCAGGCCGGCCAGGGCGAGGCTGCAGCGCTTTATCGACCGCAGGTTCAACCGTGTTCGCTACGACGCCGCGCGTACGCTGCAGGACTTCTCGGTCCACATGCGCGAGCAGACGGACCTCGAGTCGCTCGTGACCGAGCTCCGGGGCGTGGTGGCCCGTACGATGCAGCCGTCCCACGTGTCGCTCTGGCTCCCGGGACCACAGCAGCAACAAAAACAACAATAGTCGTCAAAAATCACAGGCTGCTGTAGCATGCGCGGACGATGGCCCTCAGCCCCACCCAGCAACCAGTCACCGGTGCCCTCATCGGAGGGCGCTACCTCGTTGAGACGCGGCTGGAACCGCAGGGCGAGATCTCCCGGTTCCGCGTGGTCGACCAGACCTCAGGGCGCACCTTCCTCCTGCGGCTGCTGCCTCAGCGCCTGTCCGGAGACCAGGCCTTCGTCGAGAGGCTGCAACGGTCCGCGGCGGGGGCCGCCTGCCTGACGCACCCCGGCATCGTCGCCGTCCGGGACTGGGGCCGCAGCGGACCGAGATTGTTCGTGGCATCCGAGATCGTGCCGGGGACGCCGCTGGGTGAGTTCATCGCCCGCGCCGGGGCAATGGACCCTCACGCGGCGCAGCGGGTCCTGTCGGCGGTCACCGCCGCCCTGGACCACGCCCATGCCCACGGCGTGACGCACGGAAGCGTCAACAGCGACTACGTCTGGATGCTGCCGGGCGGCGAGATCAAGGTCGTGGACTTCGGAGCCGCCGGCCTCCTGGAAAAGCCGTGGCCGTCGGCTCCCCCCGAGCCCGCCGGCGACATAGGCGGACTCGGCGCCCTGGCCTTCGAGATGCTCACCGGCAGGCGCCAACCACCTCCGGTGGCGGCCGTCCCTGCCATTGGCGCCCGAAACGCGGAATCGCAGACAGCACCGGCCATCGCACAGCCGAACGAGACGTCGCCCCTGCGACTGGTCGCCGATTCTCCGGCGGTCCCCGAAGCTTTCGGCGCCGACACCGCCGTCCTGCAGCCGGCGCTCATCGACTTCGAACCGGAAAGCGAAACTGCCGAGGCGGACCTGAACGCCACGATGTCCATTCCTTCCGGGTGGCTGGACTACGACGCACCGTCCAACCCCGCGGATACCGCCGAGACGAAGGTCGTCCCCATCGCCACAGACGGCGGGGCCGACGGCGGATTCCGCACGAGGAGCAGCGCCAGGATGCTGATCTTCCCGGCGATCGTCATGGCCCTGTTCGCGGCCGGACTCGCCTACGCCAAGGCGCCGCGGGGGGCTGAGGTCCCGGACGTCACCGCCGCGCGGCAAGCAGCCGCCGTCCGGACTCTGCGCGAGGCTGGGTTCACGGTCCGCACCTCGACCGAGTTCCACACGGACGTGGCCACGGGCAGCGTCCTGCGAACGGACCCGGCGGCGGGCCGTTCCCTGGACCGGGGAGCCCCCGTCACCGTCTACGTTTCGGGAGGTCCCCCGCCGCTCGAGCTGCCGTCGGTCACCGGCCGAGGCCTCAGCTCCGCCAAAAAGGCGCTGGAGACAGCCGGGTTCGTCGTCGGAGAGGTCTCAAGGGAGATGAGCGAGGAGGTGGCGACCGGTGTCGTCATCTCGCAGAACCCGGAGGCCGGACAGGCTCAGGCCGGCGCGACCGTCGATCTGGTCGTCAGCTCCGGACCGGAGGCCGTCACGCTCCCATCGATGTCGGGCATGACGCTCGACGCGGCCAGACGCGCGCTCACCGAAGCCGGTTTCAAGACCGGGTCGGTAACCCACGCCGCCGACCCCAAGGCACAGGCGGGCACAGTGGTCTCACAGCGCCCGGCCCCCGGAAAGGCGAAGAGCGGGACGAAGGTGGACCTGGTCGTCAGCAAGGGCGCAGACACGGTCGCGCTGCCGCGGGTCGCCGGAAAGACCCGCGCCGCTGCTGTCGCCGCGCTGACGGCGGCCGGACTTATTCCCGTGGTGACGCTCGAGAACTCCGGCAGCGTCGCCGAAGGAGTGGTCATCAGGACGGCCCCGTCATCCACCACCGCCCCCAGGGGGTCGAAGGTGACCGTAGTTGTGTCCAGGGGTCCGAAGGTGATCAGCGTGCCGAACTTCGTCGGGATGACCAGGACGCAGGCCCGATCTCGGGCCCAGTCGCTGGGACTGAAGGTGTCAGGCGAGGAGGCGGTCCCCGGGTCCGGACGGCCCTCCGGCCAGATCCAGGGCCAGTCGCCCGCGGCGGGCACTTCCCTCCGGTCCGGCGCCGGCATCCGCCTGTTCTACGCGGCGTGACGCGCGGCCGGACCCCCGGCGCGAAAGACTTACATCCATGTCATTCGGCGAATAGGATGGTCCGGCTCCCATGACCCAGACGCACACGCAGCCCGACTCGCGCATCGGCGCCGTCCTGGCCGGGCGCTACCGCTTGGACTCAAGGCTCGCCGCGGGCGGAATGGCCGTCGTTTACCGCGCCACCGACCAGGTCCTGGGACGTCAGGTCGCGGTCAAGATCATGCATCCGGCGCTCGCCTACGACGGCGGCTTCGTCGAGAGGTTCCGACGGGAGGCCCAGAACGCCGCCCGGCTGAACCACGCCAACATCGCCATGGTCCACGACTGGGGCCACGAGGACGAAACCGTCTTCATGGTGATGGAGCTCGTGGAAGGCACGAGCTTGCGCGAGATGCTCGACAGGTTCGGGCGTCTGGACCAGGCCACGGCAAAGGCCGTGGTTTCGGGTGTGGCGGCGGCGCTGGACCACGCGCACGCCCGCTCGCTGGTGCACCGCGACGTCAAGCCGGAGAACGTCCTCATAACCCCCGACGGCGGAGTGAAGGTCGTCGACTTCGGCGTCGCGCGCGCGCTGGGTCCGGACGCGGTGAGGCTCACCACCGACGGGGCCCTCGGGACCGTGGCCTACATCGCTCCGGAGCAGCTGACCGACCGCGACGCCGACGCCAGGGCCGACGTCTACGCACTGGGAGTCATGACCTACGAGATGCTCACGGGCCGCGCGGCGTTCACCGGCGAGACGCCCTCTGCGGTGGCCGCCGCCCGTCTCACCCACTCGGTCCCCTCCCCCGGCGTGTCGCCCCAGGTGGACGGGGCGGTCGCCCGTGCCACGGCTCTGCGACCGGAGGACCGGTTCGAGTCCGCCGGCGCCCTGGCCGACGCGCTGGGCGGCGGGAGCGGCGTGACCCAGTTCCACGAGACGCAGGAGGTTTCGGTCCAGCCGGTGGCACAGCCCACCACCGTCATCCCACTCCCAGGCGAAGGGACCCGGCGACTGCGCCGGAAGCGCACCACCGGCCGCAGGGCACGGCGCCGGCTGTGGCCGTGGCTGGCCCTGCTTCTGGTCCTGTCGGCCGGGGCCGCGGGGGCCTACGAGTTCGGCCTGCGCACAACGACGGTCCCACAGATTGCCGGGCTCACCGAAGTGGGAGCGGAACAGAAGCTGCAGCGCGCGGAGCTTCGGATCGGCCCCCGAACAGAGACGTTCCACGACACCGTGCCCGCGGGGACGATCGTCAGCACGAGTCCGGAGTCCGGACAGCGCGCGCGTCCCAAGTCCGAGGTCGCGGTGGTCGTCTCAAAGGGACCCGAGATGCTGAGGGTCCCGTCGGTCGTCGGCAAACCGTCGGAGCAAGCGAGGACGATCCTCACCGAGGACGGATTCACCGTCGGTGAGGAGTCCGAGAGCTTCCACAATTCGATCCCCGCCGGCTCGGTCGCGGCCCAGGACCCGGCGGAGGGAAAGCTCAAACGAGGAGCGCCCATCGCGCTGGTCGTCAGCAAGGGGCCGGACCTGGTGCCGGTGCCGCAGGGCCTGTCCGGGGTGGGAGCCGAGGAAGCCAGGCGTCAGATCCGCGCGGCGGGATTCGCGCCTGCGTCGGTGGACGACTTCTCCGACACCGTCGCCGAAGGCCGGGTCATACGCACCGACCCGGCGGGAGCAGCACGGGCCGTCCGGGGATCAAAGGTGACCGTCGTCGTCTCCAAGGGCCCTCGCACCTTCGCGATGCCGAGCCTCGTGGGGATGACGGCAGAGGGGGCCAAGCAAAAGATCAAGGAGCTGGGTTTGGTCCTGGGGCGGGAGATCGAGGTCCCAGGGTCGGCGAGCCCGAAGGGTCAGGTCCAGGGACAGAACCCCTCGGCCGGCACCCAGGTGCGCAAGGGGGCCAAGGCCGACATCTACGTGGCGGGCTGAGCCGAGGGCTCAGATGTCCTTGGAGATGAAGGTCGCGTAAGCCGCGCCGGTGACCACTGCCAGGTAACACAGCACGACACCCGTCGCCGCCAGCGCGCTGCGGGGCGCCATCGTTGAAAAGCGGCCACTGGAGCCAAACGAGGCGAGTCCCAGCACATGGTTGAGGTTCTCCGAGAGCAGCAACGGTCGCAGCTTGCCGTTTCTCCATAGGCCGATGAGCGACTCGGCGATCCCGTACAGGAACCACAGCACTATGGGGGCTGCCGTGTTGCGGGCGATGGACGCCAGCGTCATCCCGATCAGAGCCGCCGAGGCTGCCACGAATCCCCCACGCAGCCACAACCCCGCCATGGACCACCAGAAAGATCCGTTCGCGCCCGCGGCGGTCCCCCGCGCGAGCGTCGCGGGCATCACGGCGGCAACGAGCAGGAGCAGGACGACCACAGCCCCCACAAAAGCGGCCGCGCCTCCGGCGGCCAGCTTCGCCGCCAGCACCCTGCCTCTGCGGGGCTCCCACGTGAGAAGCGTCTGCATGTTGCCCGAGGCCCACTCCGCGCCGATGAGCGAGGCCCCCATCACCACCGCCAGGACGGGCAGCAGCTGGCGAGCAACACCCCGGGTGATGTCGGGCAGTGCGGAGGCCAGACGAAAGCGCCTGTCCCCCACGAACTGGTTCGAGCACGTCTGCTCCTCGATGCGGGGGTCCAGGCGTCCGCCGCGCCGGATCTGCTCGAGGCACTGCGCCCGCCGCTTTTCGACCTGCGCGTCGTCGACCGGCTTCTGCGAGGACGTGAAGGCGAAGACGCCGACCAGCGCGGCTACCGCCACGCCGATCACCAACAGCATCACCGGGAGTTTGCGCGAACGCAGGCGGAGGAACTCGGCCGAAAGAAGCGCCCTCAAACCGACTCCCCGCCCGTCAGCTCAAGGAACACCGACTCCAGGCTCAGCTCCTCGGCGCGCAGCTCCGACAGGTAGATGCCCTCCTGGGCCAGCAGTTTGTTGATTTCCGACCCCTGCTCTGCGGACGCAGCCACGAGGAGGTGGTCGTCGGACAGCTCGACCGGGTAGCCCGCGGAGGTCAGGACGCGAGCGGCCGTCTTGATCCGCCGGGTGTTCGGGAGCCGGACGACCAGAGCGGCGGCTCCCCTGCTGGCGATCACCTCGGCCACGGGTCCGGCTGCTATACAGCGGCCGCGCTGGATGATCGCCACCGAGTCGCAGATCAGCTGGATCTCCTGGAGAAGGTGGCTGGACAAAAACACGGTCCTGCCCTCGCGGGCAAGCGATCGCAGCAGGTCGCGCACCTCCTTGAGGCCGGCCGGGTCCAGTCCGTTGCCGGGCTCGTCCAGGATCAGAAGCTGCGGGTCCTTGAGCAGCACGGCGGCCAGGGCAAGACGCTGGCGCATTCCAAGGGAGTACCCCTTGATCGCGTCGTCGCCCCGGGAGCCCAGCCCCACGCGGTCCAGGACCTCGTCCACGCGGGCCCTGGGCAATCCGGCCGCCCGTGCCAGCACCTCGAGATGGCGCCTCCCGCTGAACCGTCCGAAGAACGCCGGCGCCTCGACGACCGATCCCACCTTTCCAATGACACGGTCCAGGCGCGACGGGACGTCCTGACCCAGCATCCGGCACGAGCCCTCGGTTGGCGCGGCAAGTCCCAGCAGGCAACGGATCGTGGTCGTCTTTCCGGAGCCGTTGGGGCCGAGGAACCCGAACACCGATCCGGACGGCACCGCCATGGTCAGGCCGTCGACCGCGAGCTTGCTGCCGCGCAGCCTCGACCGGTAGACCTTGCGCAGCGCGCGAACCTCTATTGCGTTCACGGCTCATCCTGACCGCGGGGCGCGCATGGATTCAAACGGGACCTCCACGGAAGCGGCCGCGAGCGAGCCTGTGGATGATCGAATAATCTCGACTTCCGCCCCACGCCCCGCCGGGAGGTCCAGCCTTGTTGTCGCCACAGTTTTGCAGCATCAACGACGCACTTCAGCAGCGCAGTTCCAGCCCACGGGGCATCACCTTCGTCGACTTCGACGGCGATCGTGAGACCTGGACCTGGGGAAAGCTTGCTGAGATCGCGCGGTCGTGCGCGGGTGCCTGGCTGGACCTCGGTGTCCGTCCCGGCGACCGGGTCGGGCTGCTGGGGTCCACGACCCCGGACTTCGTAGCCTGCGTGTTCGGCGCCTGGGCCGCCGGGGCGGTTGCCGTCCCTCTTGCGGTGCCGATGCGCCTTTCGGACCCCGGCGCCCTTGTCGACGAGGTCCGGTCAAGAGCGGATAAGGCCCGCTTGTCCGCTCTGGCGCTGGACCCCCGCTTCGCCGCGTTCCCCGACCTGCTCACACTCGGCCCCCCGACGGCGACGTTCGAGGACGTGCGCGCGGCGGGGCGCGACGTCGATTTCGCACAGCAACAGACCGACGACCCGGCGCTCATCCAGTTCACCTCCGGGTCCACCGCCCGGCCGAAGGGGGTCGTGCTGTCCCAGGGATGTCTGATGCGCAACGCCGAGTCGGGTGGCCGGCAGGTGGACTTCGGCCCGGAGGACGTGGCGGTCAGCTGGCTCCCGCTTTTCCACGACTTCGGTCTGATCGGACTGACCCTGTGGCCGCTGTACTGGGACATGTCGGCCTACCTCATCGCGCCCGAAGTGTTCATCTCGTCTCCGAAGATCTGGATCGAGACCCTCTCCAGGGCCGGCGGCACGATCACCGCCGCCCCCAACTTCGCCTACGGGCTGGCCACCCGGGTGCTCCGCAACGCAGAGACGACGTACGACCTGTCCCGGCTGCGGGTCGCCGCAAACGGCGCGGAGCCCGTGGACGCCAAGACCATGGAGGAACTAGCGGCCGTCGGTGCCCGCCACGGACTGCGCCCGGAGGCGCTGCTGCCCGTGTACGGCCTGGCGGAGGCAACCCTGGGAGTGGCGGCTCCCCGGCCGGGAGCCGCGCGCGCAGCCCGCTGGGCCGATGCCGAGGCTCTTGCCGAAAAAAGTGTCGCCGTGGAAGTGCCGGCGGGCACGCCCGGAGCACGGCCTCTGGTGTCGGTCGGCTACCCCGTCCTGGGCTGCGAGATCGAGATCCGCTCCGAGACCGGCGAAAAGGTTCCGGACGGCCACGTCGGCGAGGTCTGCGTGCGAAGCGAGTCGGCCATGGTTGGCTACTTCGAAGACCCCGAGGAGACAGACAAGGTCCTGCAGGACGGTTGGATCAAGACGGGCGACCTCGGGCTGTGGGGCCCGGACGGCCTGGTGATCACCGGCAGGCTCAAGGACATGATCATCGTCGGCGGGCGCAATCTGTACCCCGAGGATGCCGAGCGCGCCGCCAACAACGTGCCGGGCGTCCGGCGGGGCAACGCGGTGGCTTTTGGCATCCTTGAGCGGGCGCGGGAAGGCCTGGTCGTGATCGCCGAGACGCGTCTGCACGGCGAAGAGGCCGCACGGCTCGCACGGCAGGTCGCCACCGAGGTCCGCCACGCGATGCGCGTCGCCGCCGACCAGGTGGTCCTCCTCGCGCCGGGTTCGCTGCCAAAGACCCCGTCCGGGAAGCTGCAGCGGCGCCTCACCCGAAGGCTGCACGAGACGGGCGAGCTCCTGCACAACGCGGTGGCCACCGCAGGACGCGCCCTGGGCAAGACGGAGGCCGCGCGCTAGGCGATGGGCGGCCGGAGCTTTGACTTCGCCTTTGAGCCCCGCTTCGTAAAGCCTCTGTCGTTGATCGGAGTGACGCCCTCCACCGCCCGGGTGGTCGTGGACGCCGGAGTCCTGGACGCCCGGTTCGGACCATGGCGGGTCCGCACGGGACTGGACAACATCACGGGGGCCGAGATCACGGGTCCGTACCGTTGGTACCGAGCGATAGGGCCCCGGCTGTCGCTGTCCGACCGCGGGCTCACGTTCGGCACCAACATCCGCACGGGACTGTGCCTGTCGTTTCGCGAGCCGGTCCCGGGCCTGGACCCCCTCGGGGTCATGCGCCATGCAGGGCTTACCCTCACGGTGGCCGACACGTCCGCTCTGGCGGAGGCGGTCCTGAAGCCCTGAGCACCGGTTCCCGCGTGGGGCATTTGTTAAGTTCCGCCTGCTGATGGGGGAAGCGGTGCTAGCTTGGGAGCCGTGCCTTCACCCGATGTCCTCGTCGCAGCCGGGCTCGGGGCCGCGATCGTGGTCCTGCTCGGGGCGCGACTGACGCGAAAGCCCCGGGCTTCGGCGACAGTCGCTAATTCGACCTCGCCGGACCCGATCTCTGCGTTCACGCCCAGAGAGCACAGCGAACGTCCCCGTCCGCGGATGTGGCCGGTGCTGGCGCTGGTCCCATGCCTGATCGCGGTGGCCGCCGGAGCACTCGAGAGCTCGCGCCGCAGCGACGAGGTGGCCACACGCGTGGTGTCACGGAGCCCCGGGCCCTTTCTTGTGACCATCGAGGAGACGCCGCCGCCCGAGGCGTCCCCGGAGGCTGCCGCGGAGTCCGCATCCCCTTCACCCTCTGCGCTTCAGTCGCAGGCCGCAGCCAGGCCCACGCCGCGCAGGACTGCCACGCCCGGGGTGAGGGCCGCCCCGACGGCGACTGCCCGGGCCACTGCCACGAGCAAAGCCGGGCCCGCGATATCGGGCACCGGGACCTGCTCGGGCGGGAAGGCCCAGGTCAACGTGACCGTGACGGCGCGGCCGGGCACGACGCTGTCCAGCCTGAAGATCACCTTCGACGGGTCGGTCTTAAAGCAGCCGGGGGTCTCGGGGCAGCCGAAGTTCAACGGGTCTTTCGGCCGCACGGCGTCCGCCGGTAAGCACAGCTTCACGGCGTCGGCGACCGGCAGCAACGGGATGTCGTCCAGCAGCAACTTCGCCGTCACCTGCTGACACAGACGCCTCCCTGCCGTCCGCCGACGGGAGGAGTCGGCGTATCCCCGGCGAAGAAGTCCATGCCGGTACTCCCCCCCCCAAGGCGGCAGTTATGAAGGTGCGAGCGGTCTCACTGCTCTTGGTCGTGGCATTGATGGCCGCCGTCCCCGGGCCCCGGGAAGCCACTTCCTCCGTCTCCGTCCCAGCACTCCAACCAGCAGCCGCCACGGCTCTGGCAGCCGGACGTTCCGTCACGCTGAGGCTGGGCACCCTCGCGCTGCGGATGACAGCCGCGCCTCGGGAGATGCTCGCGCCCGACGCCGGCGTGTGGGTGGTTCGCGACGGACACACCACGCCCGCGCCACGCGCGGCGACGACCACGTACATCGGCCGGCTAACCCCCGACCCGGGACTGTCCGTGCGGCTTTCGATCCGCGGCGGCGTCGTCGAAGGCCTGGTCATCGACCGGACCGGGTCCGGCTGGGTGCTGCTGCCGAGGCCGGACGGAGGCGCGGACGCCAGAGCCTTTGAGTCCCTGGACCGCGACGCCCCGGGCGGCGAGGAGGGACTCCACCCGCCCCAGCCCATGGCGGCGGCAGGTAGCCCTTCACCTGCAGCGGCGCCCGGGACCCTCGTCCTGCGGCTGGCCCTGGAGGCCGACCACCTGTTCTGGACGTTCAACCGCAACACGTGGCAGCAGAAGATGGAGGAACTGGCCAGCTACCTGGAAGCGGTGTACGACCCGCAGCTCGACCTGCGCGTCCAGATCACGGACCTTAGCGCCTGGACGACCCCCGATCCCTACACCGCGCCCAACGCCTGCAACCCCGGGAAGCTCGAGCAGGTCACGGACTACTGGCTCCGCAACCGCGGCGAAGTCCCTCGCGACGCGGTCCACCTGTTCACCCCGTCGCTGACCGGAAACTTCATCGGGTGCGCCTGGATCCAGCGGCTGAACGACCCTTATGCGGTCGGCGTCAGCCGCATCGTGTCGTCGCCGGTCAACCTGCTCAACAACGTGAACCTGCTGGCCCATGAGATCGGGCACAACTTCGGCGGGATCCACGAGCGCAGCGTCGGCGCGTACGCCGCCACCGGCAACAGCTCTCGCTCCGGCACCCCGCCGTACTCGATCATGAATCCCATAGCCGAGGGCGGCGTCCTGCAGTTCAGCGAGCTGCGGGGGGTCAGGTCGCCCACCACCGGCTGGGAGCTCAACAACCGCGACCCGATGAGGACGTACGCCGAGTCACGCCTGGGACGCTAGGGAGTGCGGGTCAGCAGGCCGTAAGGGACTCCGCGCGGCAGGCGTCTCTTCCCAAACCCCCGTCGGCCGAGTCGCTGCCGGAGTCGCCCGACAGCGAGTCGTTGCCGGAGCCTCCCGACAGCCTGTCGTTGCCCGTCCCGCCGCGGATGGCGTCGTTGCCGGACCCACCAACCAGGTTGTCGTTGCCGCCTGCCCCGTTGATGGCGTCGTTGCCGCCGAGTCCGTACACCAGGTCATTTCCTCCGAGGCCGTTGATGGAGTCGCCGTAGTGGGAGCCGCAGATCACGTCCGCCCCGCTCGTCCCCCTGATGGATCGGCCTGAGCGGGCGCCGCGGGCGTCCAGGGTGCAGGCAAGGGTGGCGAACGAAACACTGTCGGAGTTGTTCGTCGGATCCGGGTCCGGCTGTGCCGCCTGCGCTTCCGCGAAATTCGAGAAGGTGGAACCAGGGGCCGCCCGGTCGGTCACGACCAGGTGATAGATGGCGTTGGCCGCGAAATTCTCGGCTAGCGAATCCTTGGAGCACCGCAGCTCCGGACTCGTCGGGTGGACGGTGCAGTCCATGGTGTGGAACGGGCCTCCAACGCTCACGATCCGCAGTTCGGCTGGCACGTCGTCGGTCGCGACGATCTCTGTGGCCTCGGCCGGACCGTGGTTTGCGACCGTGATCGCGCACTGGATCCGGTCGCCGGGTGACACGATCAGCGGTTGCTGGTCCGAGGCGGAGGTGTCCGTGTTCTGGTTCCTGCAGGTCTTCAGCAGCTCCAGATCAGCCGTTCCCTCCTGGGCGGAGGCCGGAACAGCCGGAAGAAACGTCGAGCCTGCCAGGAGCAGCGCGGTGGTCAGGACGCATCTGGCGCGTAGAAGCAGGGTGGGGCGTGACCGTGTCATGGAGGCAATCTCCTCGTTGGATGGCTGACGACAATTACGGCAGTCATCATGCCGCAACGGGTACGACCGACGCCCGTCACCTGGCGCGGGTAACCTTTCGGCGGGCAACGGCGCTCCGCGGTTCGCGGGCGTCGTTTTTTCTTGGAGGAACCGCCATGCGCCAGCACCCGGCCGCCGAGCGCGATGCCTGCGGGATCGGCTTCGTTGCCGACGCGCGGGGACGTCCGAGCCGTCAGATCGTGGAGGCGGCTGTCCAAGCCCTGTGCCGCGTCGTGCACCGCGGTGCGGTGGCGTCCGACGAGCTGACAGGTGACGGGTCCGGGATCCTGGCCCCCATCCCCCGACGGATTTTCGGGGAGGCCGGCGTCGCGATGGTCTTCTCCGACGGCACCCACGAGGCGCGCGGGATGGTCGAGTCGGCCGCCCGCGAAGAGGGACTCGTGCCGGTGGACTGGCGCGAGGTGCCGGTGGACCCCGCGGCCCTGGGCAAGATCGCGCGGGAGTCGATGCCCGTCGTCCAGCAGCTCCTGTTCGAGATCCCCGACGGCGACGCCGAGGAGGCCGAGCGACGGTGCTATCGAGCCCGGCGGCGAGCGGAGCTCGCCGCCGGGGATACGCGGGTGAGGCTGTACGTGCCGTCATGGTCCACGCGGACCGTCACCTACAAGGCGTTGTCCGCGGCGACCCAGCTGGCCAACTTCTACTCCGACCTCGCCGACGACCGCTTTGAGTCGGCTTTCGCCATCTTCCACCAGCGCTATTCGACCAACACGCGCCCCACCTGGGAGCGCGCGCAGCCGTTCCGGATGCTGTGCCACAACGGCGAGGTCAACACCATCGCCGGCAACGTCAACTGGATGCGCGCCCGGGAGGGCCGGCTGGGAGGCGCTCTGGGGGTCCAGGGTCAGGTGGTCAGCGCGTCCGGCTCCGACTCGTCCATCCTGGACGAGGTCGTCGAGCTGCTGGTGCGCGGCGGACGCGATGTCCGGCACTCGCTTTCGATGCTGGTGCCTGCGCACTGGGACGGCCGCAGCGACCTCGACGAGGAGGTCCGCGGGTTCTTCCGCTACCACTCGTGCCTCGTCGAGCCTTGGGACGGGCCGGCCGGGATCGTGTTCACCGACGGCGTCCGAGTGGGCGCCTGCCTGGACCGAAACGGGCTCCGGCCCCTGCGTACGCAGGTCTGCCAGGACGGGCTGGTGGTCGTGTCCAGCGAGGTGGGCACGGTGGACGTAGACGGCCGCGGGCCCGTCACGAGAGGGCGGCTGGAGGCCGGCGCCATGCTGTGCGTCGACCCGGGCCTTCCGCACCCGGTCCAGCAGAATTCAGAGGTCAAGCGTTCCCTCGCCACGATCCGTCCATTCGGGCAGTGGGCTCGGCGGCTGACCGCCTGCTCCCCCGGCTCCCCCGCCGCAGCGGTACCGGACGACCTGACCGCCCAGCAGGTGGCCTTCGGGTTCACACGCGAGGAGCTCGCGGTGATCGTGGAGCCGATGGCGAAAGCGGGCAAGGAGCCGGTGTCGTCCATGGGCGACGACACCCAGGAGCCGTTCCTTTCGCCGTGCGGACGTCCGGTCTTTGCGTTTCTGAAACAGCGATTCGCGCAGGTGACCAACCCCCCGATCGACCACCTTCGGGAGCGGCTGGTGATGTCGCTGCGCACGCTGGCAGGCCCGCGGGCGCCGCTTCTGGAGGACGGTCCGCAGGCCTGCGACCTCCTGGAGTTCGGGTCCTTTTTCGTGTTCCCGGAGGCGGTCGACGACCTGTTCGCCGATGCGCCGTGGCCTGTGGCTCTGCTTGACTCCACCTACGAGCCGTCGAGCGGGTCTCTCGGGGAAGCAGTCACAAGACTGTCCGGAGAGGCGGTCGAGTCCGTCCGGGCGGGAGCGGGGATCGTCGTGGTGTCGGACCGGGCGTGCGGCCCGGCTCGCGCTCCGATCCCGTCGGTCCTGGCGGCGGGGGCCGTCCATCACGCGCTGATGCGCGAGGGACTGCGGACGTGCGCCTCGGTCGTCGTGGACTCGGGGGAGCCCCGCGAGACGCACCACTTCGCGTGCCTGCTCGGGTACGGCGCCGACCTCGTCTGTCCCCGCCTGGCGCTGGCCACGATCGCCGATCGCGCGGCCGGCGGAATGATCGAGGGGATGGCGGCCGCCGAGGCGCTGACGTCATACAGGACGGCGGCGGAGGACGGCGTTCTGAAGATCATGTCCAAGATGGGCATCTCCACCCTGGACTCCTACCGGGGGGCCCAGTTGTTCGAGGCGGTGGGGCTCGGCCCCGATGTGATTCACAGCTGCCTGACAGGTACACCATCGCTGATGTCCGGGCTTTCGCTGGCTCAGATCCACGACGACGTGGCCGCGCGACACGCCGCCGCGTACGGCTCGCCGAAGCCGGCGCTGTCCCGGCCCGGGTTCGTCAAGCACCGCCCGAACGGCGAGTACCACCACAACAACCCCGGAGTCGTGGAAACCCTTCACGACCTGGTCGGCGCCGGCTCGACCAAACG
>DATLNZ010000022.1 GCA_035536535.1 Actinomycetota bacterium
GCCGCCTGGCTGCTCGCGCTGTACGTGGCCGTGGCCGACGAGCAGGGGGCCCCCCGAACGGCCCTCCGGGGCACCACTCAAAACGACATCCTGAAGGAGTACCTGTCCCGCGGCACCTACGCCTTTCCGCCGGACCCGTCCATCCGCCTGACCGCCGACACGATCGAGTTCACCGGACGGGAGATGCCGAAGTGGAACCCGGTCAACGTCTGCTCGTACCACCTGCAGGAGGCAGGCGCGGGACCGGTCTCGGAGATCGCCTACACGCTCGCCAACGCCATCTGCTACCTCGACGCCGTCCGCGACCGCGGGATGCTCACCCCCGAGCGGGTCGGAGCGATCTCGTTTTTCTGCAACGCCGGGATCCGCTTTGTGGAGGAGATGTGCAAGCTGCGGGCCTTCGGCGTGCTGTGGGACCGGATCACGCGCGAGCGTTACGGCGTCGAAGACGAGCGGCTTCGTCGCTTCCGCTACGGCCTGCAGGTGAACTCGCTGGGCCTGACCGCGTCCCAACCGGAGAACAACGTGTACCGGGTGCTGCTGGAGATGCTCGGTCCGACCCTGTCGAAGAACGGGCGAGCCCGGGCCGTCCAGCTTCCAGCCTGGAACGAGGCCCTCGGCCTCCCGAGGCCGTGGGACCAGCAGTGGTCACTGAGGGCCCAGCAGATCCTGGCCTACGAAACCGACCTGCTGGAGTACGAGGACCTGTTCGAAGGGTCCACGGTCGTGCAGGCAAAGGTGGACGAGCTCGTGGAGGCGGCGCAGAGCGAGCTGGACAGGGTCCTGGAGCTGGGCGGGTCGCTGAAGGCGCTTCAGTCCATGAAGGAGCAGCTGGTTACCGAGCACGCGCGGCGCCTGCGGGCCATCGACGCCGGCGACACCACGGTCGTGGGCGTCAACGCCTTCGAAATGACCGAGCCTTCCCCGCTGCTGGGCGACGGCGACATGCACATCCTGAAGGTCTCCGCGGAGACCCAGGCCGAGCAGGTCGAGCGGCTCGAGCAGTTCCGCGCCGGGCGCGACCCCCGGGCGGTCTCCGGCGCCCTGGATGCGCTCCGACGATGCGCGGCCTCGGGCGAAAACGTCATGCCGGCGTCGATCGAAGCCGCCAAAGCGGGCGTCACGACCGGTGAGTGGGCGGGGGCCCTGCGTGAGGTGTTCGGGGACTACCGGGCCCCCACCGGCGTCGGGGCGGGCTCACCGTCGACGCTTCCGGGATCGGAGTCGCTCGTGGAGGCGCGGCGCAGGGTGGCGGAGGCCGCCTCCCGGCTGGGCGTGCCGCGCCTGCGCATGCTGGTCGGCAAGCCGGGACTGGACGGCCACTCCAACGGGGCCGAGCAGGTGGCGGTCCGGGCTCGGGACCTGGGCATCGAGGTCGTCTACCCCGGGATCCGGCTCACGCCGGCCGAGGTGGCGGGGATCGCCGCGGATGAGGACGTCCACCTGGTGGGGCTCTCCGTGCTGTCGGGCGCGCACGACCTGGTCGTCCCAGAGGTGATCGACGCCCTGCGGGCACGGGGGGTGGACCCGGCCCGCGTGCCTGTCGTGGTCGGAGGCATCATCCCGGACGACGACGCCTCCAAGCTCCTGGAGCTGGGAGTGGCGCGGATCTTCACCCCCAAGGACCACGACCTGACCCGCAACCTCGTGGAGAGCGCAGGCCTGGTCGGCCGCTGACGGCAGGAAAGCAGCCCCCGAGGGAGAAGTAGGCCCGTAAGTGAGGGGTCGCCAGCGCGGCCCCAGGGGCTTTCTCAAGGGGGATACACCAATGCGTTCATCCGTACGCCTGATCTCGACCTTTCTCGTAGCGGCCCTTTCCGCCGCCACGCTGGCCGTCGCGCCGCCCGCGGGGGCCCAGGCCCCCTCGCCGCCGGGGTCCGTGAAGGAGCATCTGCTCTCGCTGCCGACCGACGTCATGCAGCCGGAGCTTGAGGCAAAGCTCGCCGCCGCGCAGCCCGGCGATCGGATCCAGGTGCTGGCTCAGTTCAAGACGATGGACGTCCGGCCCGCGGACATCCAGCGCATGATCGACCTGGGGTTCGTCTCCCTGGTGAAGCTGCGGATGCTGCCGATCGTGTTCGGCATCGGCACCCCCGACATGATCCGGGCGCTTGCGGCCGACCCCGCCACCCGCCGCATCGAGTTCAACCAGCAGATGGAGTACTCCCTCGAGCGGTCGACCAAGACGATCAAGGCGGACGAGGGCGTCTGGAATCGTTACGTGAAGGAAGGCGACAGGATCGGCCTCCCAGTCGACGGGTCAGGCGTAACCATCGCGGTCATCGACTCCGGTGTGGATGCTACGCACCCGGATCTGGAACTGGGTCGTAAGACCGTTGCCAACTACAAGTTCCTCGGCACGAGCGAAGCCGGATTCGCCAGGCAGGAGGCCCATGGGGAAGTTGTAGCGGGCATCGGGCTTTGGGCCCCGGTGGCCAACAGCGACGTCACCTCCGTCCACGGAACGCACGTGGCCGGGATCGCGGCCGGTTCCGGCGCGGCGAGCACGAACACGACCCTGCTTGGGTACGGTGCCCCCACTGCTCGCGAGCGGCGGGGAGTCGCCCCCGGGGCCAACATCCTGGGCCTGGGTGCTGGTGACGCGATCCTGGTGCTCAACGCCCTGACCGCTTTCGACTTCGTCTACACAGAGATCAAGGACTACGGGAACCCGTTCAACATCCGGGTGATCAACAACTCCTGGGGCGGCGCCGGGGAGTTCGACCCGGCGTCGTTCATAAGCCAGGCCGTGATGGTCCTGTCCTATGACATGGGCAGACACAACCAGCACATCGTGTTTGCGGCGGGCAACTCCGGACAGAGCACCAACAATGTCGGCAAGAACAGCTTGTGGGCGCGGATTCCGGCCACGATCGGGGTGGCTAACGTGAGCAGGAACGGCAAGGTGCCGAACGACGCGGACGACCTCACCACCGCTTTGGCCAGCGACTCATCGCGCGGGGTGAACGGGCGCCCCGAGACATTCCCGGACGTCGCCGCCCCAGGTACGGGCATCATCAGCGCCCTCGCGCACGCCAACACGGCGACCCCCTACGTCCCACTCCACGGGACGTCGATGGCGGCCCCACACGTGGCCGGGGCAATTGCGCTGATGCTCCAGGCAAACCCCGATCTCAAGCTGGCGGGCGTGCCCGACGACTTCGCAGCCAACGCGCCTGCGCCCTACAGAGACACGTTCATGAACCAGATCACCGAAGCGGAGTGGATCCTGAAGGCCACGGCGACGCACGTAACCGGCTCCTTTAGCCAGCTTCCTGGCTCCACCTACATCGCGGGCTCCTCGCACTCCCCTCATGACGGCTACGGCCTGATCGACGCCGAACGGGCGGTGGCCGCGGCGTTTGCCCTGCGCCGCCTTCGGGCGACGAACCCCGCGGCAACCGTCGCCGACGCCGTTGCGGCGGCTCCCGCCCTGATCGAGGACGTGACGGAGACGTACAACAACGTCGACACGCTCTCCACCGCGTGGGCCGGGCGTGTCCTGGTCGAGGGGACACCGGCACTCACGATTCGTCAGGAAAACCCCCTGACGGTGCCGGCCAATTGGAGCTCGCTCAAGCTCGGCCTGTCGTGGAACGGCGAACACCGTCTTTCCGGCCCGGACTACGGGTCCGGTGACGACGACACGACCGCACCCGTCCCGGCCGACCTCGACCTGCAGTTGTCCTTCATCCGCAAGTCCAATGGCGCCGTGGCCCGCACGATCATCACCTCGCCCGCGGCCCCCGCACCGGTAGCCGGCAAGCAGATCACGCTCACCCCCAGCTCCTCCTTCACCGGTCCCACCGGCGTCGTCACCGCTCTTTCCGACGCCGTAGTCGGGGATCCGACCAAGCCGTGGCAGGTGTCGGTGGTCACTCAGGAGGGCCTCGCGGGTGGAGTGGACTACGCGGTGGTGGCCGACCTCGCACACATGGGACTGGCGGAGATCGGCAGCAACTCCACGACCAGCCCGGACTGCACCAATGCGGCGTCGTGCCCGGCCGATGTGCTCGTCCGGTGGGGCGACTGGAAGGACTCGGACAACGGCCAGGGCTCCGGCCACGTCGAGTCCGACACGGGCAAGTCCCACAAGGTGGCGATGAAGTACTACAACCTGGGGACCACGGGGCTCAGCTGGTCTGCGCCCGGAAACGGAACTGCGGGGTCGTCCAAGTTCGACCCACGTGCCGCTGTAGGCGCACCTCTGCCGAGCCCGGTGCACCGCCTAAGCACCTCGGCCTGGACGGCCTGGCACACGGACATGGTCGTCCAGCCCCCGGACCTGGCGGTCTCAACCCTGGAGCTCCTGGGGGCGGTCACGGGGCAGTACTCGGATCAGGCAACGCTGTCCGCCAAGCTGCTCGTGGACGGCATCGCGCGCGGCGGCAAGACGGTGTCCTTCAACCTGGGGGCCCAGAACCTGACGGCCCAGACGAACTCCAGCGGCATCGCCACCGTGACGACGCGTCTCCTGCAAGCTCCTGCGTCCTACCCGCTGACCGCTTCGTATCTCGGGGAGACGACTATCGCCGCCTCGGCGGTGTCGGGGACCTTCGACGTGCTGAAGGACGACTCGACTCTGTCGCTCCAAGTCGCCCCCGGTCCCGCCGGGGCGGCCCTGCTGAATGCGAAGCTGCTGGACGCCGACACCCCCGGCACCGTGCTCGTCGGCAGGACAATCGAGTTCCAGCAGGGCGGCTCGCCGGTCGGAACCGCCATCGTGGACCCGAGCGGAATCGCCCAGCTCACAGTTCCCGGCGCAGATCCCGCGGCGGGCGAGTTCGCCGCCACCTTCGCCGGGGACACGTTCTACGAGGGCGCCGTCTCGGCCCCCGCGGCCTACGTGCCACACCTGATCACGCTGACGAGCGTCACCAACCCGATCCGGGACCGCAACGCCAACGCGGTGGCCGCGTCGGGGACGACCACCCCCGGCTCCACCGTGGCGGTTGTGGTTTCGGACGGCCCCCGGTCGCTGCCTGCGGCGACCTCCGTTGCCGGGGCCACGGGAGCCTGGGCCGTCTCGAACATCGACACCAGGCCGCTGGCCGACGGAACCTTGACCTTCACCGCGACATCCACGACCCCGAGCGGGAGCGTTGCGCAGGCGGTTGGGGAGTCGACCAAGACGACCAGCCCGAAGGCCCCCTCGATCCAGATCCGTCACGACGGATTCGGCTACATCACTGCGGATCAGCGTCCGGAGGCCCTGGAGATCAAGGTCACGCACAACGGTCCTTCGCCCGCCGTCCTCGGCGTCACCCTTACCGACTCGGCCGGGACGGCCCTGCCGGTCGAGGCGCCGGAGATTGCCGTGGGCGAGACGAAGACCCTGACGGTCGACGCTACGTCCCTGGTGGACGGCCCCCTCACTGCGCGGGCCGCCAACGGGTCCCAAGCCGCGACGGTGGTGGCGGTGATGGACAGGGTCAAGCCGCAGGTTACGGTCGGCACTCCGGCCGTGCCCGCTCTGTCCACGCCCGTTTTCGGGACGCTCAGCTTCTCCGGTACCGCGACGGACGCAACCTCGCCCATCCGCTCCGTCGTCGTCTCACTCAAGAACTCGGCGGGGCGCGAAGCCGGACGGGTCAACGCCTCCCGCGGCTCACCTGCTTCGTCCAGCACGACCTGGAAGGCGTCCTTCAGCCACCTGTTCCTGATGCCGGGTGAGTACACAGCCACGGCCTACTCGGTAGACGAGGCGGGTTTGACGAGCGACTTGGCCTCCGCCACGGCGCTCGTCATCTAGTCGCACGGACGTCGTCCCGGGCCCCCGCTTCGCGGGGGCCCGGGACAACTCCCTTCCGGGCCTCAGGTCCCGAACCACTAGAATCGGCCCCCATGGACTACGCCCTGGACCCCGAGCACATCGAGTTCCGCAAGGTCGTCCGGTCGTTCGCGGAGACGGTCATCGCGCCCCACTCGGCGGACTTCGACGAGCGGGCGGAGTTCCCAACCGACCTCGTCCTGCAGTGCGGACGTCAGGGGTTCCTCGGCCTGCCGATCCCCGAGGAGTACGGCGGTGCGGGCGCCGACTACATCTCGTACCTGCTGTGCGTCGAGGAGCTTGCGCGGATCGACCCGTCCATCGCGATCACCGTCGAGGCGCACACGTCGCTGGTTTGCAACCTGCTGTTCCACTTCGGTGACGAGAACCAGAAGAAGACCTGGCTGACACCGCTCGCTCAGGGCGGCAAAATCGGCGCCTTCGGCCTGACCGAGCCGGGAGCAGGCTCCGACGCCGGCGGCACGCGGACCACCGCCCGCCGCACAGACGGCGGTTACGTCATCAACGGGTCCAAGATCTTCATCACCAACGCCGGCACGGACATCTCACTCCTGACGATCTGCACCGCCCGCACAGAGGACGGAGAGATCTCCGCCTTCATCGTCCCGAACGGCACCCCCGGGTTCGAGGTCGGACGCAAGCTGCGCAAGCTCGGGTGGCACGCTTCGGATACGCGCGAGCTTGCTTTCACCGACTGCTTCGTGCCCGAGGAGAACCTGCTCGGGGAGCCGGGACGCGGGTTCCGCCAGTTCCTGGCCCAACTGGACGACGGCCGCATCGCCATCTCGGCCCTCGCGGTGGGACAGTCGCAGGGGTGCCTAGACGAGTGCCTGTCCTACGTTCGCGAGCGCAAGCAGTTCGGCAAGTCCATCGGCGAGTTCCAGGCCATCCAGTTCAAGCTCGCCGACATGGCGACCAAGATCCACCACGCCCGCCTCGCCGTCTACCACGCCGGCCGTCTGCGACAGGACGGCAAGCCGTACAAGCAGGAGGCGTCGATGGTTAAGCTGTTCTCAACCGAGATGGCCGTGGACATCGCCCGGGAGGCCGTCCAGGTGCACGGGGGCTACGGCTTCATCGAGGAGTTCCCCGTCGCACGCTTCTACCGCGACGCCAAGGTGCTGGAGATCGGCGAGGGAACCAGCGAGGTCCAGCGCATGATCATCGCCCGCCAGCTCGGCATGGACCCCGGCACCCGACCCCGGGGAGCCTGACCGCTAGTCGTCGGCATCGGGGGCCAGAAGAGCCCGCCCGTAGCGTTCCGGCGACTCAAGGATCCCTCGCGTGATCTGGTAGTGCGACGTGTCCTCCAGCGCCACGCGCCGCGGCGGGGACTCGTCGAAGCTGAAGATCTCGGCCTCCGGGTGCGTGAGCAGGATCGGAGAGTGGGTGGCGACGATGAACTGGGTCTGTCCTTCCGCAACCAGATCCGCCATCCGAGCCAGCAGCGCGAGCAGACGCCGTGGCGACAGCGCAGCCTCCGGCTCGTCGAGCAGGAACAGGCCCCGCTCCATGCGGTGAAGCACGACGGACAGAAACGCCTCGCCGTGTGACTGCGCGTGCAGCGAACGGCCGCCGTACCTGGTGAAGGGGTCGCGTTCGAAGTCCTGGTCCGCCGCCCGCTCGTCCAGCAGCGACGAGAAGTGCGCGTGGAACTCAGCCCTGAGGAAGTAGCCGTCCGGCGGCCGCTTGCCAAAGGCCGGCCTGAGCACCTTCGACAGAAGGCTCGTCTGCTCCGGTCCATGCCGGGCCCCCAGCTCGTTGCGTCCGCCTCCCGAAACCGGGAGCCCGGACAGGTCGGCTATCGCCTCAAGCACCGTTGACTACCCGGATCCGTTCTCCCCCAGCAGGAACGTGATCGGACGCCCGAACCGCAGGTCGAGTCCGCGAACGGAGGGGATGGAGTAAGGGAATGCGTCCCACTCCTCGACCTCGCCGTCGGTCAGGGACACGCGCTTGAGGTACGGCGGCTCCTTTAAGGGCATCGTGCTAAGAGGATGACGCGGGCCGGCCCCCCGTGCGGCCGCCCCCCAAAAGCAGATCACCCCGGCGCGGGCGCCGGGGTGATCGGGTGGAGCTCGGGCGCGTTAAGCGCTCTTGGGAAGCATTCGCGTCATCTTCGTCCCGCACTTGGGACACGCTCCCTGGGCGGCCTTGGAGCCGTTCGCCAGCTCTTTGACCTCGCCCTGGAACTCCCGCTTCTCCTTGCACTTGACGCAGTAGCCCTCGTAGTTGGCCATCTGATTCTCCTTTCGCGCCGGGGTCCACCCATTCTCGGGGGGCGAGGCGCTGAGAGGGCTCATCTTGGAGCGCTGCGAACGCTCACCGTGGTCGCTTTACGCCTGAGAGAGGCGGGAAGCCGGAAAACGTCAGCCCTGGAGGAAGAAAAACGACATCGCGATGATCACGTAGGCCCCCACGAGCTGGGCCCCCTCGAGCCAGTTGCTCTCCCCGTCGCCGGCGATCTGGGCCACGATCAGCGTCGAAAGCCCGACCGCGGCTATCTCGAACGGCGAGAACAGGAAGTCCATCGGGTGGCCCGTGGCGAGGCTGATGAACACCAGCGCCGGGGCGATGAAAAGGGCGATCTGGGTGGACGAACCGATGGCGATCTCCAGGGCGATGTCCATCTTGTTGCGCATGGCGAACAGGATCGCCGCGCTGTGCTCGGCGGCGTTGCCGATGATCGGCACGACTATCAGCCCCACGAACATCCGGGACAGTCCCAGCCGCTCGACCGTCGGCTCCATGGCCCCCACGAGCACCTCGGCCTCCAGGGCGACCAGGCCGGCCGCCACGACCAGAAGGGTCAGCGCCTTGGCCTTGGACCACTTGGGTTCCTCGTGCTCGTGCGGCGTCCGGAACAGGTGCTGGTGGGTCACGAGCGTGAAGATCAGCGCCCCCACGTACAGCACCATCAGCACCGCGGCCACCACCCCGCTCAGGACCTCCCGTTGGACAAAGTTCGTCCGCCCGGCCGTCAGCAGGAACAGGGCCGGCATGAGCAGTCCGATCACCGCGAGCACCAGCGACGCAGAGTGCACCGACGCCGCCTTGGCGTTGAACTTCTGCTCGGAGTGCCTCAGCCCGCCGAGCAGCAGGGACAATCCCAGCACCAGCAGCAGGTTGCCCAGGATCGACCCCGTCAGCGACGCCTTGACCGTCTCGAACTCACCCCGCAGGACCAGGAACACCGCGATGATCAGCTCGGTGACGTTGCCAAAGGTCGCGTTGAGGATGCCGCCGAGCCGCGGGCCGACATGGATGGCCAGCTCGTCTGTGGCGTGGCCGATCAGCCCGGCCAGCGGCAGAATGGCGGCCGCCGCCGTGAAGAACGCCAGCAGCTCGTTGTGGGCGATCAGCTCCGCGTAGAGCGATATCGGGACAAATACCAGCAGCCAGTTGAGCCGGGGCTTGAGGATGTTCCGCTGCTGGACCGCCACGCTCATGCGGGGCCCCCGGGGGCAGCCCAGCGGGGAGGGCGCTTTTCGAAGAAGGCCTTGATGCCCTCCTGTGCCTCCTCGCCGGCGCGCGCCTCTGCGATGGTGCGCACCGTCAGGTCCCTGACCTCGGCGGGGGTGCGGCCGATGACCTCGTCCACGAGCCGCCGCGTCCTGCGGACGGCCCCCGGGGCGGCAGCCAGGAAAAGCCGGACGTAGGACTCCACCACCTCGTCGAGCTCGGACTCGTCCACGGCGCGGTGCACGAGTCCAGCTTCGCATGCGCGCTCGGCGTCAAACGGCTCCCCGGACATGAACGCCGCTCTGGCGAACGCATAGCCGACCTTGCGGACCACGTAGGGGGAGATGACCGCCGGAACCAGCCCCAGCCGGACCTCTGTGAAGGCGAACTTCGTGGACCGGGCGGCCACGGCGACGTCGGCGCACGCGACGATCCCGGCGGCCCCCGCCATGGCGGCGCCGTGGACCCGCGCAATCACCGGAACCGGGCACGAGTCCAGCGCATCAAACAGCCGCGACAGCCGGGACGAGTCGCCCGCCGACGGATCCGTGCTGCCGGCGACGCTCGCCATCCACTTCAGGTCCGCTCCCGCGCAGAACACAGGACCGGCCCCCGAGATCACCAGGACCCTGGCGTGATCCGGCAGTCCGGACGCGGCCTCGGCGAGCGCGCTCATGAGGTCGCCGTCCAGCGCGTTGCGGACCTCGGGACGGTTGAGCTCCAGGCGAGCGACGCCCCGGACGTCCACGGTCAGGTTCACCACGCCCGGGCTCACCGCCGCCTCGCTCACGGCGCCTCCTCGTGGGAGCCGGGCAGGCAGTCCCCGCCGGACTGGAGCGCACGCGCGACCCGTCCAGGGATCTCCTTGCCGATCCTGCCGCACAGCCACGCGCTCGCCGCCGCCACCTTCCGGACGTCCACACCCGTCACTACACCCAATCCGTCCAGCATCCAAACCAGGTCCTCGGTGGCGAGGTTGCCGGTGGCGCTCTCGGCGTAGGGGCAGCCCCCGAGGCCCCCGGCGCTTGAGTCCACGATCGTGATGCCCATCTCCAGCGCGGCCAGGACGTTGGCGAGGCCCTGTCCGTAGGTGTCGTGGAAGTGGACGGCAAGCCTGGATGCCGGCACGCCGGCCGACTTAAAGGACGCCACCAGCTCCTGGACCTTGGCCGGCGTCCCCATCCCGATCGTGTCCCCGAGGGACAGTTCCTGGCACCCGAGGGCCATCAGCTTCGTCCCGGCCTCGACCACCTGGGGGGCCGGGACCGGGCCCTCCCACGGGTCGCCCAGCACCATCGACAGGTACCCGCGGACCCGCACGCCCGCGGCTGCGGCGGCAGCAACCACCGGACGGAACATCTCTATGGCCTCGTCGCGCGACCGGTTGAGGTTGCGCTGCGAGAAGGTCTCCGTTGCCGAGGCGAACACGGCCACCTCGCCGGCCCCGGCCTCCAGGGCACGCTCCAGTCCCTTCTCGTTCGGGACGAGCACCGGGTAACGCACTCCCGGGCGCTTGCGGATCGAGGTGTAGACCTCTGCGGCGTCGGCCAGCTGGGGCACCCACTTCGGGTTCACGAAAGACGTGGCCTCGACAACCGGCAGGCCCGCGTCGGCCAGACGCGCGATGAACTCGACCTTCACGGCCGCGTCCACGATCTCCGGCTCGTTCTGCAGGCCGTCACGGGGACCCACCTCCACCACGGTCACCTTCGGCGGCACGCGCTTGCGGATCGGAGCCGGAGCCTGTCCCTGCAGCGAGGGGTGGTCCGCGGACTGCCTGGAGGAGCCTCTCGGGGGGGGATGCGCACGCGACCTCGACCTGTCGGGCTCCCTGCCCGGCGGCCGGTGCGGCGTCGGCACCACCCATCTCCTCCTTGGCCGAAAACCCGGCCATCATAGGCACCCATGGGAATCCGACGCCGCCGCACCGGCCGCTCCGAAGGAGCCGCCGCGACCTTCCTTCGCACCGAGTCCGGCGCGGGGGTGGTTCTGCTAGCCGCGACGCTGACGGCTCTGCTGTGGGCCAACGGTCCGGCGATGCTGCCGGAGAGCTACGAGTTCGTCTGGAGACTGCCGCTGCACGCGGGGCCGCTGCAGTTCGATCTGCGCCACTGGATCAACGACGGCCTGATGACGCTGTTCTTTTTCGTGGTCGGACTGGAGGTCAAAAGGGAGCTGGTCACCGGCGAGCTGCGCGACCCCCGGACGGCCGCGCTGCCGGTGCTGGCTGCGCTCGGCGGGATGGTGGGCCCCGCGCTCGTCTACCTGGCCATCGTCGGGACGGGTCCGGACGGCCGCGGCTGGGGCATCCCCATGGCCACGGACATCGCGTTCGCCGTTGGCGTCCTTTCGCTGCTTGGCAAGCGGGTGCCGGTGGGGGCCAAGGTGTTTCTGCTGACGCTCGCCGTGGCCGACGACATCGGCGCGATCATGGTCATCGCCTTCTTCTACTCAAGCGGGCTGTCCGGACCGTGGCTTGGGATATCCGTGGCGGCCGTCGTCATGTCGGCCCTCGCCTACCGGCTGGCCGGGGGCCGGGAGCTCGTCCTGGTGCCGCTTTCCCTGCTGTCCTGGTTCGCCATGTACAAGTCCGGCGTGCATCCCACGATCGCCGGCGTCGCCCTCGGCCTCCTGACGCCCGCCGGCCCGGGAACGTCGCTGGAGAAGCTGGAGCACGGACTGCACCCCTGGACCAGCCGCCTGATCCTCCCGCTGTTCGCGCTAGCCAACGCAGGAGTGATGCTGCGCGGCGGCGGACTGCGCCTCGGACTGGGCTCCCGCGTTCTCTGGGGCGTGGCGCTCGGACTCGTGCTCGGCAAGATGCTCGGGATCACGCTGATCGCCCTGGCGGGGGTCAGGCTGCGGGTGGGCAGGCTCCCGCAGGGGGTCACGCCCGGAGTCCTGCTGGCGCTTTCGGCCGTGGCCGGGATCGGCCTGACGGTGTCTTTATTCATCACCGAGCTTGCCTTTGAGGGATCACGAGCCGCGGCAGCGGCCAAGCTGGGGGTGCTGGCCGGTTCGTCGGTGGCCGCGGTGGTGGGGGCCCTGCTGATGCTGACCTGCTGCCGGAAGGCGGGCCGCGATCGCCCGAGGGCCCGGTCCGCACTGGAATGAAGGCGCGGGGGGCGAGTCGGGGGCAACCCTTATGCCGCCTCACAGACGCATACCTGTTGCGGAGCCTCACCAGTGAAGGGAGTGCCCGTGAAATCGCCGTAGCGTTCGAGGAGCCGCAGGCCTCCCGCTTTGAGAAGGAATAGGAGTTCCTGGGGAAAGATGCTGCGCATCTCAAGTGGAGTGACGAGAAAGTCCGGGTCCTTTTCAGTCGAGAAGTACAAAACCACGCGTGTCACCTGCGCCGCCGCGTCGTAGCGCTCTTCAATGTCGACCCGTACCTCGCCCCGCTCGGGGTCGTCAAAGCGCTGCATCTCTCGTCGCGCGCCGTCGGCGCGAGCCAGGACTTGCACGCTTGGATTGAAGATGTCGAACGCAAACCTGCCGCCTCCATCCAAGTGGCGGCGGACCGATCGAAAGCACCGGAGGATGTCATCGGTGGCGTGAAGATGCAGCAGCGAGTTGGAGGCGATGAAGATGAACCTAAAGCGCCGACCGAGGTCGAAGTCGGCCATGTCGCCGGTACGGAGCGAGGCCCGTGCGTTGCTAGCAGCGAGCTTCGCTTGCGCCTCGATCAGCATCTCGTTTGAGAGATCGACGCCCTCGCATGGAATGCCGCGCAACGCAATCGGGAGCAGCAGCGGCCCCGTTCCGCAGGCCAACTCGAGCACCGGTCCCGCCTGCGACTCGGCCATGTCTGCATAGAACTCCGCACGCGTGCCCGGCCCGCTTGGTTGCGGATACATGAGGTCGTACAAGCGAGCGTGAGAGTACAAAGTCTCGTTCGTCATCTTCTTTTCATCCGCCTAACGACCTGGCGACTCCCAAGACACAACAAGCGGGTACTCAATCGAGCCAGAATGCGTCATAGACCTCGGGGCGCTCGTAAATGAACGTCGCCGACGTGAATCTTCCAGCGGCAATCTCATAGACGACCACTTGACGTTCTTCCAACCGGCGGTCCTTCCGCGAGCCTCGCGCCGTCACCAACGCGACAGCTCGCTCATCATTCGCCAGCACATCATCCAGTTCCAACCTCAGACCGCCCCCCGTCTTCGCAGCCACCTGCTTCCAGAACCCGAAGATCTCATCGCGCCCGATGTACGTCCCAGCAAGAGGCCCCTCACCACGAATGACCCACCGTGTCTCGGGACCGATCAACTCCGCCAAGGCCGCCCCATCACCCCGGGTCATCGCCTCGTACGCACCACGTACCAGAACCTCGTTCGGATGCACCAAGCACTCCCCCCTCAACCGACCATCCCGGCATCCCGACCTTCTACGACGGCTCGAAGTCGACCAGGGTCTGGCCCCGCTGGACTTGGTCCCCCGCGGCGCACAGCACGGCTTTCACGGTCCCGTCCGCCGGCGCCTTCACGGCGTGCTCCATCTTCATCGCCTCGACCACGACCAGGTCCTGCCCCCGGACGACCTTGTCCCCCGCTGAGACACGCACGGCGATGACCTGTCCGGGCATGGGGGCCTCCAGGTGCGCCGCCCCTTGGGCGTCGGCGCGCCGCTCGGCCGGACCAACCTCGATCTCGTGCTGAGTCCCCCGCCAGACAAGCCAACGGCCCCGGTCGGCGCTGCCGAACCACTCCCTGGACCTCAGGGCCAGGACGGTCTCGCCGTCGCACTCCCACCAGGCGTTGTCGCGGTCGTGGGCTCGCCTGATCCTGAACCCCGGCCCGTCGGCCCCCGGCCGCTCCGAGGCTCTCACAGTCCGTCCGTCGACCACGAAAGGACCCGTCCCCGCTACGACCACCGCACGCTCGAGCCCCGAGTAACGGACGACGACATGTGTGACGTTGCGGCCCAAGCCGCGCCACGAACCGCCGGACCCCCACGGATCCTGCCGTCCCCGGGGATGCAGGAGCGCCCACGCGGCCTCGGCGGCGGCCACCACCGCCACCGTCACGTCGTCCGGCTGCGGTGGATTCGCCGGCCGGGAGGACAGGTACCCCTCCATCCAGGTGGTAGTGACCCGGCCTTCGCGCACAACCGGATGTGACGTCACCTCGCGCAGGAACGCGATGTTCGTCCGGGGACCGAGGATCTGGGTCTCCGAAAGGGCCGTGTCCAGCTTCGAAAAGGCGTCGTCGCGTGAGGCGCCGTGGGCGATCAGCTTCGCCAGCATCGGGTCGTAGTCGGTTGTCACCACGCTGTCCTCGTCGATGCCGCAGTCGACGCGCGCGTCCTCAGGCCACCGGACGTGCCGGACGTCCCCGGCCTGCGGGAGAAAGTCCTGCTCGGGGTCCTCGGCGTACACCCGGACCTCCACCGCGTGCCCCTCACGGCGCACGTCGTCCTGCGTCAATCCCAGCGGCTCCCCCATCGCCACGCGCAGCTGCATCTCGACCAGGTCCAGGCCCG
>DATLNZ010000023.1 GCA_035536535.1 Actinomycetota bacterium
GCAACCCCCCTGCGCTCAGCCGCCTCGAGCAGGCGCGGCAGGACCCGCCTGCCTCCGTGCGCGAGGAGTTGGAGGCCGCCGTCGACGACCGTGGCCTCGTCCACGCCGTCGATCCCGCGGCAGTCCAGCGCCAGCTTCTCGACCGGACCCGACGCCTTCACGTCAACGCGGTCGGAGTGACCCAGCGAGGCGACGAGCTCGGCCGTCGTTCCCTCGGCGAGGATGCGGCCGGAGTCGATGATCCCGATGCGGTCGCACAGCCGCTGGGCCTCCTCCATGTAGTGGGTCGTGTACAGCACGCCCAGACCCTCGGCGCGCAGCTCGCCGACCCGCTCGAGGATCGCGTTGCGGCTCTGGGGGTCCACGCCGACCGTCGGTTCGTCCAGGACGAGAAGCTTCGGACGGTGTAGCAGCCCCGCTGCGATGTTCAATCGGCGCTGCATCCCCCCGGAGTAGGTGGACACGCGGTCGTCGCCGCGGTCCGCCAGTCCCACAAGGTCCAGCGTCTCGTCGATGCGGGAGCCGAGATCGCGTCCGGACAGCCCGTACAGCCGTCCGAAAAATCTCAGGTTCTCGCGAGCCGTCAGGTCGGGATACAGCGCGATCTCCTGCGGGACGTAGCCGATCGCCGACTTCACCTGGGGGTCGCCAGTGTCCATCCTGCGCCCGGCCACAGTGATCTCGCCGGCGTCCGGACGCAGGAGTCCGCACAGCATCGAGATAGTGGTCGTCTTGCCGGCGCCGTTGGGTCCCAGCAGGCCGTAGGCCTCCCCAGAGCGGATGTGGAACCCGGCGCCGTCCACGGCCGTCCTGTCGCCGAACCGCTTCACGAGGCCGGCGCACTCCAGGACCGGGCGGGCCGCGGTGTCCAGGGGAGAGGTCACCGGCGGGCCCCTCTGCGCGCCCTGGACTTCTCGAGCTCGGGACGGATCTCCTCGGCCCATGCGACCACCGCCTCGGCCACCCTGACTCCCAGCAGCGCGGTAGCACGCGCGTACTGCGAGTGTGGTGATTGCCCGAGCGACTCGACGACGGCCTGCAGCTCCTGCCGGCACTGTGCCGCCCCCTGGGCGTAGCGGTCCAGGAGGTCAAGCAGCTGGAGACGCGACAGCCGGTGTCCGAAGAAGATCCGGACCAGGAACTCCGACCGCTGACGGTCCGCCTCCATCTTCGGCGACGACAGCCACTCGTCCAATGCCTGCTCGCCCTGACCGGTCAGCTCGTAGGTCCTCTTGTCCGGAAGCTTCTCCTGCTCCACTGCGGTGGACTTCACGAGGCCGAGCTCCGCGAGCCTGGCGAGCTCGCCGTAGACCTGGCTCTTGGAGATCGGCCAGAAGTTCGCCACGGACTTGGCGACGAACTGGGTGAGCTCGTAGCCGGACATGGGTCCGAACGACAGCATTCCCAGCACTACGTGGGAGGTGGTGGGCAGGGCCATGGGTCGAAACGTACTAGTTCAACTCGAACTAGTCAAACTCGTACCATCCGCCATCGTCCCCGGGCCGGTAGCCTTGAGGCACTCGCAACAAGCCAGGAGGAACCATGCAGTTCGCGCTCAACGAGGACCAAGAGCTCTTCCGCAAGACGATCCGCGACATAGCCGACGCGAAGATCGCCCCCCGCGCCGCCGAGATCGACGAAACGGGTGAGTTCCCGTGGGACGTCTTCGAGGTCCTCAAGGCGAACGACCTGCTCGGCCTCCACGTCCCCGAGGAGTTTGGCGGCTCGGGGGCCGACTCAGTCACCTACGCGATCTTCATCGAGGAGGTCGCCCGTGCCTGCGCTTCTTCGTCGTTGATCCCGGGCGTCAACAAGCTCGGTTCGATGCCGATTCTGCTGGCCGGCAGCCGCGAGCAGAAGGCGCGGTACCTGGGGGAGATCGCACGGGGCGAGGCCCTCATCAGCTACTGCCTGACCGAGCCCGGTTCGGGCTCGGACTCGGGCGCCATGAAGACCACCGCCAGGCTCAGCGACGGGGAGTGGGTCCTCAACGGAACCAAAAGGTTCATCACTGGAGCGGGCGTGTCCAAGTACTACATCGTCTACGCCAAGACCAACGCAGACGCCGGCACCCGGGGCATCTCCGCGTTCGTTGTGCCGTCCGATGCTCCCGGCTTCGCGGTCGGCAAGCACGAGAACAAGATGGGCATCCGGGGGTCCACGACCGCCGAGGTGATCTTCTCGGACTGCCGGATCCCGGCGGACAACCTCGTGGGGGCCGAAGGCGAAGGATTCAAGATCGCCATGCAGGCGCTGGACCACACGCGCCTGACCATCGGCGCCCAGGCCCTCGGGATCGCCCAGGGGGCCTACGACTTCGCACGCGAGTACGCCAAGGAGCGCCGGCAGTTCGACCAGCCGATCGCGTCGTTCCAGGCCATCCAGTTCCTGCTGGCGGACATGGCGATGCAGATCGAGGCCTCACGCCTGCTGACCTACCAGGCGGCTGCCATGGCCGACTCACACCACCCCGACCTCGGACTCCATTCCGCCTACGCCAAGTGCGTCGCCTCGGACGTCGCCATGAAGGTGACGACGGACGCCGTCCAGGTCCTTGGGGGGTACGGGTACGTCAAGGAGTACCCGGTCGAACGGATGATGCGCGACGCCAAGATCACGCAGATCTACGAGGGCACGAACCCGATCCAGCGCGTGGTCATTGCTCGGAAGATCCTGAAGTAGCCGGCAGCTGGCGTCTGTTGTGCGCCGGTGCGGACCCGCCTGCTCTGCAGTCCTCGCTGGCGCGCCGCTTTGCGCCGCTGGCTGCGGAACTCGCGATCGGGCCCGCACCCGGCGCCACGCTCAAACCGGAGCCGACGCTCAAGCGTCGGGCCCTCGCCCGAGCGTGAGGGCTTCTTTTCTACCTGGGTCTGTCGATCGGGCCCATGTTTTCTCTGACGAGGCAGGCCTTGGCGATCGCGCGTGATCCCGATCGGGCGCGTTCTTCATCTCCCGATTCCATATCGGCCCGCAGCGACTCGACCCCCTCCCGGAGCGCCACGCTGCTTCGGGTGGTGACGTGAGAGGAGACGTGTTTGCGGAGGGCTTCCAACGACTTGCGCGGGTCGTTTCCTCGTCTCTCACTGGCGAAGCGGAAGAACCCGATGCACGCCGCTCTGTCTTCCGGGGCAACGCCCGGACTTTCCGCAGGACGCTCCTTCGGCGGATAGATACCGCCGTCCAAGAGCCTGCGGGACCGAGAGGTTGCCCTAGGCGCAGGCGGTACGGGTGAGGCGGGATGCCCTGACACGTGTGTGACTTGCCTGGAGGTTCGTCGAGGAAGAACGTTACGACGACGCGATCGGAGCCGTAGTCAATCTCCGGTCGGTTGATCCTGGGGCCGAAGGACAGGCCGCTCGCGCACTGGTGGCCTTCCACCAGGACGTCCAGCTCCTTCGAATTCTGTTGGGGCACGACGCCGGGGAACAGCTTCCAGCTTCCATTCTCCTTACCGGGCCGGTACGGACGCGGTCGGCAGCCGCCGTAGGAGGATGACGACCACCCGCCCCAGCCCTTCCTCACGAGAAGAACCGTAAGAACGTCTCCGGACCCGGTTGCCCACAGCACCTCGTCGTCGTCCTGGGAAAGGACGCGCCACGGGTCAGTGCCCGTGTGCCCATATCCCCTCGGCCTCGCCAGGGCCTCCCGAAGGGCCGTGCGGGCCCGGCGATCCCTCGGTTCCGGAGGCTTGGAAGCCCCAAGTGACGAGGGAGGGAACGGGGGCCCCATCCCACAGCTAAGGACCTCGCGGCGTTGAGGATCCCGGGAGAGCAGGAGCAGTCCCGAAAGGATCGTCAGAGAAAGCCCGAAGGCGATCGCGACCCGAAGCCGCGCCTTCCGCACCCCACGCTCCACATCCATTCCGGCCCCCACCCCACTCCAACCCCGCACCCCCCCGACGCGTTCAGTCGCCGGCGTTGCGGGCGTCACTCCGTTCGCGGAGCGAGGCGCTGAACTTGATCTTGGCCTTGGCCTTCGCTGCCAGCGCCGGCGGGACATCCTCGAGGAGCCGCGCCAGGGCCTGCTCCAGGACCTCCACGACCGGGTCCCCGGTCTCGGCATCCTTGGAGGGTCAGGCTCCACCAGGGGAATCGCTCTCCAGGGGGAGTTCGTCCACGGGCAACTGTAGGCATGGGCTTGCCCTTCCTCTTGACGTGGGCGCCGGGTGCGGGTCCGATCGCGAGTTCCGCAGCCAGCGGCGCGCAGCGGCGCGCCAGCGAGGACTGCAGAGCAGGCGGGCCCGCACCGGCGCCGAACCAACTCTCACCTGCGGAAACGCAAGAACTCACAAAATCAGCCGACGGACAAGCCCCCCGCCCCCGTTTCTTCCTGTGACAGCCGAAAACGACAACCAAGAGAGGGACGGGACCCGCCATGACCACGCTTTTTCAGAGCCGGATCGTGGCAGAGCAGTACGCCCGTCACCGTGGGTCGTTTGACGAGGACTTCATCGACGAGCTGTCCGACCTGCTGCGGCTGTGCCCGGGTCCGGTCCTGGACATCGGAGCGGGAGCCGGAGCCCCGGCCAGGGCTCTGACGACCAGGGGCCACGAGGTGGTGGCGGTCGAGCCGAGCCGGGCGATGATCTCGCAGGCCCGGAATCTGAACCCGAAGGTCCCGTTCGTGCAGGCCAGGGGAGAGTCCCTGCCCCTGAGGACCGGCTCCGCCGGGTCCGCGGCCGTCCTGTACGTCCTGCACCACGCAGATGACCCGGTGGCGCTGCTGTCGGAGGCGAGAAGGGTGGTCGTCCCCAGCGGCCGCATCCTCGTCGTATCCGGCAAGCCCGACTCCAGCCGGCAGCGATTCTTCGCCAAGTACTTTCCGACGCTGGCCCCCGACCTGCCGGGCCCGGTCGAGATCGGCGACTGGGCGGCCGAGGCAGGCCTGTACGTCGCCGAGAGCAGGACTTCCGTGCACTGGGTCTACCCGAACCGGCACCTGGACGAGGACTACATGCGCATGGTGACCTGCGACATGTTCTCCACCCTGCGGATGCTCAACGAGCGCGAGTACGAGTGCGGCGTGCGCCGCCTGCGCGAGGACCTCGGCCGGCCGCTGCCGGCTCCCGAGGTCACCCTGCTGGTCCTCGAGCGCCCGTAGCTCCGGACGCTCCACTCGCGGCCCCGCTCGAGCGGCGTCTGCACAAAAACCTCACTTCCACCGACCCACGGTGGCCCGACCGCCGTTGCTAGTGTGGACCCCGGCCCCACGGCCTCCGAGCCGGCGATCCCGAGGAGCCTCCCTGGCGCGAAACAAGCAGCGGTACACGTCCGAGGACCAGGAACTCGAGCGCTGGCGGCATAGCCTCGACAGGGCCCTGCGTCCCCGAAGGGCCGGCAGGCGGGTCCTGCGCGGGCTGGCGTCCGGGCTGGTGGTACTTGGGCTGACCGGGTCGGCGGGGGCCGTTTACTTCTACCGCGACATCAACAACAGCCTGGACCGGGTCGACGTAAAGCTCACCGAGCCTGCCCCGGAGACCGGGACGATGAACATCCTTCTCATCGGCAGCGACGCCCGCGAGGATCTGACTCGCGAGGAGAAGAGGATGTTCGGCGGCGACGTCTCGGGCCAGAGGGCGGACACCATCATCCTCGCGCAGCTCATCCCCTCCGAGAAGCGCGGGGTGCTCCTGCACTTCCCTCGGGACCTTTACGTGCCGATACCGGGCAAGCGCCGCCAAGCCAAGATCAACAGCGCCTACGAGGCTGGGCCCCAGGCTGTGATCGAGACGGTGCAACGACTGACGCGGGTTCGCATAAACCACTTCATGGAGATCGACATCAAGGGCTTTCGCAGGATGGTGGACGCAATGGGTGGCATCGACATCTGTCTCGACCAGAAGCTGTACGACCCCAAGCTCCAGTTCCGGCTCCGGGCGGGCCCGAACCACCTGGACGGCAACGCGGCCCTTTCGTTCGTCCGCGCCCGCTATGCCACCGGCTCAGGCGATTTCGGACGCATCCAGCGACAGCAGCAGTTCTTGAAGGCGGTCGTGGCGAAGGTCGGGCGCCCGCAGATCCTAGGCCGCCCGGACCGGGTTCGGGCCCTGGGCCGTGCATTCGCGCAGAACGTCACGGTCGATCAGGGATTCAGCCTCAAC
>DATLNZ010000024.1 GCA_035536535.1 Actinomycetota bacterium
GCGACGCGGGCGCGGCCGATCGCCTGGACGTCCATGCCCAGGCGCTCGCGGACATGGGCCTGGAGCTCGTCGACGCGGGCGGACCGGTCATCGCTCTGCTCGTCGTGCATGCCCCATCTTAGTCGGAACGGGCGCGCGGCGGCGTAAATCGCGCGGACCACTAGGAGCGTGGGTCACGGGTCCGCAGAGCGAGGCGTAGCGGGGAGCAGCCGACCGAGCACCTGGGCAGTCGACGGCCGTCTGCTCCGTGAGGCCTCCTTGGTTGCTCGGGGTCGGCCGGACCTGACGGGCCGCGATCGGTGAGCGGCCGGGGCGGAGATCAGGCCGTCATCATCGTTGGTCGCGCGCCGGGGAGTGGGCAGACGCGGAGCAGCTTGCCGAGGTTGTGGGCGAGGCAAGCCAGCAGATACTCGCCAGCGGCACGCGCCAGGCCGCGCAGGCTGAGGGTGGTGAAGCCGCGCGCGTCCTTGAGCTGGCCGAAGACCGGCTCGACGATGACCTTACGGCGGGCATAGCGTCGGCGGGCGTCCGGCTGGCGCAACTTGAAGCGCATGGCGCCGGTCGGGCGGGAGCGTTGGGAGACCAGGAGTCGGCGCTCCTCGCCGGGCTTCAGGCAGCGGGCCCGGAGGGGGCAGGCCGCGCAGTCGCCCAGAGCCGCCAGATAGCGGTGCTTGCTGGGGCGTCCCGTGGCCCCCGGCGGGGTGACCTGCCGTACCAGGAGCCTGTCGGCCGGGCAGACCCAGACGTCCCGCGTGGGGTCGTAGCCGAAGCATTCGGCCGTCCAGATGCCGGACCGGGATGCAGCGGTCGCGGGGTCGTCGCGTCCGGCGGCAATCAGGAGATCGAGGCCGTCCCCGTCTTCGGCGACGTTCTCCCCGCTGAAGTAGCCGGCGTCGGCGCTCAGCGTCGTCGGGTCGTCGTCTGGCACCTCCCCGACCTCGCGCAGGGCGCGCACCTGGCCGGCCAGGGCCGGGAGATGGCCGCCGTCCGGGGCGACGTTGGTGAGGGTGGCTGCCACGATCACGCCGCTCTCCCCGTCCACCGCCGCCTGGGCGTTGTAGGCGTAGTCGTACTCGCCCCGCTTCATCAGCATGATCCGCGCGTCGGGATCCGCGAACGACCGCTGCTCCTTCTCGGCGATCACGGGCTGGGCGTCGTCCGACAGCCCCTGCTCGGCGCGCTGCTCCGCCTCCAGTCGCTCGCGAGCGGCTCGGATCTTGGCCAGCCGGGCCTCGCGGCGCGCCAACTCCTCGGCGACCGAGTATCCATCCGAGTCAGCCCCGTACTCCTGGTCCTCGGCGGCGTCCTGAGCCTCGGCCTGCTCCACCAGCCGGGCGATCTCCCCCTTGAGCTGGGCTTCTCGTTGCCGCATCCGCCCGTAGCTCATCGCCTTGTGCTTCGAGGTGTTCGCCTTCAGCTTGGTCCCGTCCAACGCTACATGGCCCAGGCGCACCAGCCCCACACGCAACGCCAGGATCACCGTCTCCTGGAACACCGCCGTAAACGCCGCCGTGTTCTCCCGCCGGAATCGCGCCAGGGTCCGGTAGTTGGGGCGCCCGCCCCCGGCCAGGTACACGAAGGTCGCCTCTTGCCGGGCGAGCCGCGCTAGCTTCCGCGCCGAGCGCACCCCGTGCAGGTAGCCCCAGGCCAGCACCCCGAACAGGGCGTGCGGGTGGTACGGCTTCTCCCCCTTGGGGCCCGGCGGGATCGCGAAATGCCCGAGATCGACGGAGCGGACCAGATCGACGAACAGGTGGACCGGGTGGTCCGGCGGCAGCGCCTCCTCCAGGCGCACCACCGCCTGCACGTCCGGCGCGTACGGCTTGAAGCGGTCGGGGGCTAACATGACTGCGAAGCCTAGCCGGACGCGCTCCGGCCCCACCACTCACTACCCGTGACCCAGCCTCCTAGGAGGCTGGGTCACGGGTGTCGTACACCACAACCGGCTGTGTCTCCGACGGGCTCAAGACCACAACCGGTTGTATGCCGGAGGATCCGTGACCCAGCCTCCTAGCAGGCTGCTGAAAACCCCCTACCTTTACATTTGGCCCACGGGCTGTATGCGGGTCGCCTGATGACCACAGCCGGTTGTGGCCGAGTGTTAAGACGAGGGACTTTTTCGGCAGTTGCGCATGCCCCTGCA
>DATLNZ010000025.1 GCA_035536535.1 Actinomycetota bacterium
GTGCTGGGCCCGGCGGGGGCCGGACCGTCATCCGCGAGCGGATCCGGGGCCACGCCTGCACCAGAGGCCGGCGCAGACGCAACGCTGAGGTCGATCCGCAAGAAGCTGGGACGGTAGAGCTCTCCGCCGGACTGCCGGGGGGTCTTTGTGCCCCCCGGCACGTCGGCATCACCCGGCGCGCCGCGTCCCGATCGTCAGGACGCCGGTGACCGGGCCGCCCGCCGACACGGCTGCTGCCGCTGCCGCCAGCGCGAGCAGCGCCGCCGCCATCAGCGGCATTCTGGCCGCCGTCCCGGCTCCCGCACCGCCGGCTGCGGCAGGCCGGGGCACGACCGCGGGAAGGCCACCGGCGGGGTCGGAGGCGGGGTCGGCGGGAGCAGTCATCGCCAGCGTGACGACCCGCGGCAGATCGATGCTGCCCGCTGCTCCGAGGGCGGGAGACTCGGGAGCCGGGGCCACGGTGCCGGACGTCTTGGCCACGATGGCCAGCGCCACGACCACGGGACGCTCCACCGATCCGAGCACCTCGTCGCCTGCCTTCGGGGAGTGGGAGAGGAGCTCCCGGCCCGCCCGGCGCAGCAGCCGGTCGCTGGGCCTGTTCGCGACGGCTCCGCCGGCCACAAAGGTGGTGGACCCGCCGCCGTCGAGGTTGATGGCATCCGCGGTGCCGAGCGCGATCATCAGGTCCGCCGCCTCAGCCAGGCTCATCCCCTCGCTGTAGCCCGGCTGCCGGCCGTCCACGGTGAGCAGCAGGGTGTCGCCGCCGCGGGTCCATCCGACGATGGTCCGCGGGTGCCTGCCCCGGACGAAGTTGTCCGCCACGTCGCCGAAAAAGCGGCGTCCCTCGCGCACCAGGATCGGCGAGCCCCCCACGCTCTCGGACGCAGGAGGGTCGGTTTCGACGCGCAGCAGCGCCTCCCGCCCGGCCGTTCCCGCCTGGACCCGCGTCCACAGGTCGGCAAGGGCGGCCGCGCCCTTGCCGTGACCGGACAGGACGGCCCCGTTGCGCGGGATGGTGCTGTCGCCGGCGGCCCGCAACTCCAGCAGCTTCACGGCCGACGTCTGGCCGGCGCGAATGGCCCCCGCCGGCCGCAGGACCTCGACGACGAGCTCGGTTCCAAAGGCGTTGGTCGCCGTGGAGGGGCCGAAGGAGGGCGTGTAGAGGACGAGCCGGTCGGTCCCGCGCTCGGCGTTGAGGTCCTCGACGGAGACCTGGCGCAGGTCGCTGGACATCAGCGTGCCCTTCCAGGCCAGCGGGCCCGCAGTCAGCGACCCGCCGGGCCCCACGACGAGCTGGCCGTGCGGGATCCCGGGCGACCGGGTCAGTTCGCCCGCGGAGACAACGGCCCCCACGGGGTGGCCGGAGGGGTAGGTGAAGTCCGCGTTCACAGCGGCCAGGCACCGTACACGGGCGCACATGGAGCTCGTCCTTTCAAGCCTCGGCGCCGGACCTCCGATGGTCTCGTTGGACAGGACCGCTCGAAGCGTCACCTCGGCCCCCGGGGACATCCTCGCGATGTTGACGACCTGCGCGGGCTGCGCCCTGACGAGGGTCAGATGCTCCAGACCCGGAGCAAGCTGGCGCCGGGACTGGACGGAGTAGCCCTGGGGCAGCGACTGTGCGGACGCAGCGGGCGCCAAGGCGCCCAGGACGGCCACAACCGCAAGGATGCGAATGGGGCGGTACATCTCACGCGTCGTCTCCTGCCTCGACTCTGGCCGGACGGCCACCCCTGAAACGTCGCCGGCAACCCAGCGGTTCCTGACAAACGGCGCATTCAGGCGGCGGCGTTTGCCCTGGTCAGAGCGGCAGCAGCGCGAGGATCTCCCGCAGGACGTCCTGCTCGGCCCCCGCGGAGCTGACCACCTCGACCCGCTGGCCGGCCTCGCGAAGCAGGCGGATCGATTCGGAATATGAGGCCCGCAGATCCGCTGCCAGATCGGGAGGGTCCCAGCGGTCGACGTGGGTGCGCGACTCCAGCCGCTGCCTTCGCGCCGGCTCGGGCAGGTCCAGAAAGACGGTCACCGCCGGGATGTCCAGGCCCGACGATGCCCGCAGGATCCATTCCCGGTCCACCCCTTGCGCCCCCTGGTAGGCCAGGGTCGACAGCAGGTAACGGTCGCAGACCACGTCCATGCCCCGGGCCAGGGCCGGCCGGACGGTCCTGGTGAGGTGGTCGGCGCGGTCGGCCGTGAAGGCCAGGGCCGCCGCCTGGGGGTCCAGGTCCAGTTCCCCCCGGACGTGGGAGCGCAGGAGCCGCCCGATGGGCCCGTCCGAGGGCTCGGCCGTCAGGTGGACGGGGCGTCCCGCCTGGCGCAGGGCGCCGGACAGCAGGGCCGCCTGGGTCGTGGTGCCGGCCCCGTCGAGGCCTTCCACGACGAGCAGCCGAGGCTTGTGGCTCAGGTCCATGTCAGATAGGCTTTCTTCGACCCGGCTATGCAGTCGGTTCAACTTCGTATGACCACGCAGACTATCGGCCGTACCCTGCGCGTGGAGCGAGAGCGCAAGAGGCTCTCGCTCGAAACCATCTCCCGAGCGACGATGGTTCGCGCCGACTATCTCCAGCTCATAGACGACGACCGCCTCGAACAACTGCCGTCGGGGGCCTACGCCAAGGGGTTTATCCGCGCCTATGCCAACTACCTCGGCATGGATCCCCAGCCGTTTATGCGTGAGTACGACGAGACTTTCTCCGGTGGGCCCGAGCTGTCCGCGGTGGCCCGGGGGCCGGTCCGGGTCCCCCAGCCGGCGCACCCCCGCGCTTGGCGCAATGCTGCGGCGACCGCGGCGGCGGCTCTGGTGATCCTGGGACTGGTAGGAGGGTTCCGTTCCCTGGACGAGCCGGCGAACCCCCCCGGCGAAAGCCTGCGGCCTGCGTCGGCCCAGAGGGCGACCGTCCCCTCGCCGGCCGCCAGCGTTCTCGGAGCGGTGGTGCGGGTTGAGGTGACCGACGGCGAGACCTGGGTGACGGCCGCAGCCGACGGAGAGCAGCTGTTCGACCAGCTGATGGTGCAGGGCGAGAGAAAGACGTTCCACGCCGAGGAGGCGGTCGACCTCGTCGTAGGCAACCCGGAGGCGGTAAAGCTGTATGCCAACGGCGTGGAGCTCGACCCCCCGCTGCAGGACGTCTACAAGGCCACGTTCACCCCCGACACCACCTCGCTGCCTCCCTCCCAGGCGCTCTGACGGGCCCACGAGGCCCTACTGTTTGTCCATGACCCGCCGCGTGTTCATCCGCACCCTCGGCTGCCCCAAGAACGAGGCCGACTCGGAGCACCTGCGCGGAATGCTCGAGCGATCCGGCTACAAGACCGTCTCGGACCCCGCGCGCGCCGACGTCGTCATCGTGAACACGTGCTCGTTCATCGAGGCTTCTCGACGCGAGTCCGTCGACGCGATCCTCGACGAGGCGGCTCGCAGGCGCGACGGGCAGGCACTGGTGGTGGCCGGATGCCTCGTGGAACGGTACGGCGAGAAGATGGCCGACGAGCTGCCGGAGGTCGACGCCTTTATGAGCCTGGGCTCCTACGGCAGGACCGTGCAGGTCGTGGACGACGCGCTGCGCGGTGTGAAGCAGCGGTGCTTCGACCCCGGCAAGGTCCCGCTCGAGCTCGACCGGCCCGCCGTCCCGGAGGGGGCCACAGCCTTTCTGAAGATCTCCGAGGGCTGCGACCGTGTCTGCACCTTCTGCGCGATCCCCGCGATCCGCGGGCCACACCGCTCGCGGCGTCCCGAGGCGATCGAGGAGGAGTTGAGGTGGCTCGCGTCCTGCGGGGTGAAAGAGGTCATCCTGGTCGGGCAGGACATGTCCCTGTACGGCCGGGACCTCTCCGGACGCTGGATGCTCCCGGCCCTCCTGCGGCGGCTGGGGCAGGTCGAAGGCATCCGCTGGATGCGGATGCTGTATCAGTACCCGCGTTTCGTGGACGACCGGCTGCTTCAGGCCATGGCGGACACTCCTTCGGCCGTCGCCTACCTCGACCTGTCCCTGCAGCACGCATCCGGGCGCCTGCTAAGGCGCATGAAGAGATGGGGTGACGCCGACCGCTTTCTGGCGATGATCGGCAGAATCCGGGAAGTCCTGCCCGACGCGGTCCTGCGGTCGGCGTTCATCGTGGGCTTCCCGGGCGAGACCGAGCGCGACGTCGAGGAGCTCGCGGCCTTTATGCAGGAGGCTCGGATCGACTGGGCCGGCTTCTTCTCCTATTCTCGCGAGGAGGGCACGGAGGCGGGGGCTTTCAGGCGGGGGCTCGTCCCGCGTGCCGTCGCCAACCGCAGGTCGGAGTCTTTAACGGCGCTCCAGTCCGAGATCGCCGAGGCAAAGCGGGCTCAGCTCGTGGGCCGTCGGGTGGAGGTGCTCGTCGAGGACCGTTCGGGCACGATGGTCACCGGACGCACATGGCGCGAGGCGCCGGAAGTGGACGGCGTCGTCACCGTACGCGCCGCCCGCGCCGCGCGCAGGGGCGACTTCATAGAGGCGACAGTCACTGAGACCGACGGCGTGGACCTTGTGGCTTCCGCGGGTGAGCGACGGGCTGTGGCCCTGCCGGTGCGGACGGCGGCGTCCTCTCGGTGACCCTGCAGGCTGACCCGCGGAGGGTACGGAGGCTGAACCTGGCCAACGCCTTCACCTTCCTGCGCGTGGGTTTGGTGCCGGTGTTCGCATGGCTGCTGCTGGTGAGGGAGCCGCCCCTTCCGGTCCTGGCAGCGGTGGTGTTTGCGGTCGCGGCGGCGACCGACGGCCTCGACGGGTACGTGGCCAGGCGACTGGACCTTGTGACGGGGCTGGGCCAGTTTCTGGACCCTCTCGCGGACAAGCTGCTCGTGGGCACCGCCCTGGGCGCTCTGGCCGTCGCCGGCCGGATCCCCTGGGGTGCCGCCCTGGTCATCCTGTTTCGCGAGGTGGCCGTGTCCGTTCTGCGTGTGGTGCTCGCCCGCAGGGGGCGGTCGCTGCCGGCCTCGTCGATGGGCAAGGCCAAGACCGTCCTGCAGATCATCGCCGTCGTGGCGTTGACGGCCCTTCCGCGCCAGCACCGCCTTTCGGTGGGGCTGCTGGCGCTGGCGGTCGGGGTGACGGTGATCTCGGGCTGCCAGTACTTCGCGGATGCGCGCGGTGGCCGGGCGGGAGTCCCCTGGAGCTGACGGCGCCGCCGGTAGGGTGATGCGGTGACGGCGGTCATCGTGTGCATCGGCGACGAGCTGCTCTCGGGCGTGGTCGTGAACTCCAACGCGGCGATGATCGGAGACCTCCTGTCGCGCCGCGGCGTCCGGGTCGTGCGTGAGGTGTCCGTCGGAGACGACGAGGACGCCATAGTCGAGGTCCTTTCCTCAGCGGCCGCGGCCGCGTCCACGGTCGTGGTGACGGGGGGCCTGGGGCCTACCGACGACGACCGCACCAGACACGCCCTGGCGCGGCTGACGGGCGCAGCGCTGGTGCGCGACGAGCCGGCCGTGACCGCGCTGCGGGAGCGGTTCGCGCGCTGGGGCCGGGAGATGCCGGACTCGAACCTGCGCCAGGCGGACATGCCCGCCGGCGCGACGGCCATACCCAATCCCATAGGGACGGCCCCGGGCATCCGCATTGAGCGGCAGGACTGCGTCCTGTACGCCATACCGGGGGTCCCGCGCGAGGCGAGACGGATGATGGACGAACAGGTCCTTCCCGACCTCTACTCCCGGGGGGTCGTGGGGGAAGCCGTGCGGACCCTGGAGATCTCCTGCGTGGGGATACCCGAGGCGGAGCTGGGCGAGCGGCTGGCCGACCTCGCCGCCTCACCCAATCCCGCACTCGCCTTTCTGCCTTCCGGCGGTCAGGTCAGGCTGCGGTTCGTAGCGCGGGGATCCGCTGCGGACGAGCTGGCCAAGCTGCTCGCGGAGGCCGAGGCCACCGTCCGGCAGCGATGCGGCTCGGCGGTGTTCGGAACGGACGGGCAGACGCTGGAGGCGGTCGTCGGACTGCTGCTGGCCGGCGCCGGACTGACCGTCGCCACGGCTGAGTCCTGCACCGCCGGACTGGTGGCGTCGCGACTGGCGTCGGTCCCCGGAGCGTCGGCATACCTGCGCGGGGGCCTTGTGGCCTATCACGAGGAGGTCAAGGCGCACGGGCTGGGAGTGTCGCGGTCCCTGATCGAGGCGGCCGGCCCCGTGTCCGGAGAGGTCGCGCTGGAGATGGCCCGCGGAGCCCGCTACGCCCTCGGAGCCGACCTCGGACTGTCCGTGACCTGTTCCGCGGGTCCGGAGCCGCAGGGAGGTGCAGAGGTCGGGACCACATTCCTGGCTGTTTCCGGGGCGACGGGGGCCGGGGTCGTGCGGGGTCTCCGGCTGCCCGGCGAGCGCCAGCAGGTGTGCGAGCTCGCGGCGACGTTCGCCCTGGACCTGCTGAGACTTCACCTGCTCGGGGAGCGACCTCGATGAATGGTTCGCGCCGGAGGACCGGCCGGTGAGGCTGTTCGTCGCTGTGGACCCTCCGGGCGATATCAAGTCGGCCTTGGAGCGCGACGTCGTCGGTCCGCTGCGACAGGAGCTCCCGGCGGCGAGATGGACGCGCAGCGACGGCCGGCACCTGACCCTGAAGTTCCTGGGGGAGGTGGACGACTCGCGGGTCGCAGAGGTGGCGGGGGCGGTGCGAGACGCGGCCCGGCGCCACACTCCGTTCGATGCCGCCTTCGACAGGATCGGGGGGTTCCCCAACCTCAGGCGACCGAGGGTGGTCTGGGTGGGCATCGGACCGGGGGCCGAGCCCATGTCGGCTCTTGCGGCATCGGTGGAGGAGGGACTGGAGGACCTCGGGTTCGAGCCGGAAGGACGTCCGTTCAGGCCGCACCTGACACTGGCCCGGTTCAAGGTCCCCGACCGTGTCTCGGAGCTGCCGGACATCGCTGTCCCGTCGGACACCTTTACCGTGCGGGGGGTGGTGCTGTTCAGGTCGCAGCTTCGACGTGAGGGGACGGCGTACACGCCCCTGGATGAGCTCCCGCTGGGGGAGTGAACGCTAGGCCTACTCGGGGCAGTACCAGCGGTAGGGAATCCCTCCAGGGAGTCGAGCGCTTCCCGTCGTCCTTTCCCACCTCTTGGCCGGAGTGTCCAGCCAGCGGTAGAGCACGGCCATCCCATACAGGTTCAGGCTGGTGAGGCAGTGGATGGTGGTGCGTTCGCCACCGTCGCCCGCGGCCGATCCGTCGCCGTAGACGAACGCCGCGGGGCTGTTCATGAGGTCGAAGCCCAGCACCGGGTCCCACGTGGTGGTGTGTCCGAGGCCGAAGGTGTGGCCGAACTCGTGCATCGTCACCATCTCGAGGTCTGCCAGCTCGGGGAAGTCGTAGGCGACCTGTCCTGCGCGTGGCGAGGACCCGAAGAGGCTGAGGGCGATGTAACGCCCGGAGTAGCGGACGTGTCTGCCGGCGCCGATGTTGTCCAGAAGCCCCTGGGTCCAGTCGTCGGTGTCGGTGGCGACGCCCCTGAAGGCGGGACCGGCGGCGACGTAGCCGATGATGACCTCGTAACCGGCCGGGTCGACGGGGCTCACCCCGTCGAAGACCTCGATCTCGACCTCGATGTCGCGCAGGTAGTCGTACTGCGGGTAGTCCCTCGCGAACTCGGCCATCGCGGTCTTCCAGCGACGCATGCCGCGAAGCGTTGCGTCGATGTAATCGGTGACCGTGGGTCCGAGGGGATTGCCCAGATCGCCGTGGCTCGGCGGTACGAGCAGCACGCGGGTCTGCGCCGTGGGAAGCGAGCCTCCGAAGATGAAGTCGATCGGCGCGGACTGCGTGCCCTCGCAGTTCATAAAGCAGAAGCTGTAGGTGCCGAGCGCGAACCGCTGAGTCCGGAGGTGGAGGCGGTACTCGCCCTCGACCACGGCCCGGTGGACGGCGAGGCGCAACTTTGCGGGTTCGCCCGTAAAGGCGGTCGCCGCCGCGGCGCCCTGGCCGAACACGGCGGCTCCCGTGTCGACCGGGACACCGTTGGGGTCAAGGACCGTGATCGGATCGGTCGTGCGGGCCGGGGTTTCGATCAGGACCGAGACCGAAGCCCCCGCGGGTAGGAAGAACCGGTAGAAGTCGTCGTTGTCCCCGCCGGTGGTGTCCAGGGTTCCCGAGTACCGCCCGCTGGTGGGGACCAATGTCGCGGAGGCGAAGGAGTTGCCGGCGTCCGTCCCGGAACCCGCGTCGTTCTGTGACGCGGCCGCCGGTGTGGCGGACAGAACGGAGGCGATGGACAGGACGGCGACCAGGACGGATACGGCGCGGCGAGGCATGGGGTTTGTCATGACCGGAGTCTTCTCCGGCACCGTCCGCATTCCTGCACCAGCGTCTCGATGCGCTGAGAGCCGAGCGGCGGTCAGGAGTCCAGCGTGCGCCAGCGGACGATCCGGACCGGGACGTTGAACCACCGCATGTCCGTGGGCGTCCGGACCGTGGCGACGCCCCCCAGGTTCGGGTCCGCTGAGATCCACCGGTTGCCGTCCACGTAGGCAAGAGCATGTACGCCGTCGCGGGTGACCGCGAAGTCCCCGGGCAGCAGGCGGTCCGTGGCGACCGAGTTCAAGCTTGCGGCCTCCATGACCACTCTCGTCTGTCCGAGGTGCCCCTGCGCGAGGGCGCGGGCCGAGGCGTCGTTCCACCAGATCGAGGCGGCGCGACGGACCAGTCCGCCGTCGAGGGTCCGGATCCCGCGTCGCAGGGCCGCCCGCAGCAGGCCCTGACGGACCAGCCCCGAGCAGTCGACGCCCGTGCGGGCCTCGCCGCCCCACACGTAGCGCACCCCCTCAAAGGACTGCATCTGTTCGACCGAGGAAGCCCTCAGCGTGGACACCCGCGCCTCCCGCGCGGGAAGGGCCAGGAGGACGACCGGGACGATCAAGGCGGCTGCGGACGCCGCCCGGATGGTCCGCGACCGGGGCCATAGCACCAGCGGTGCCACCATGGCCCCCGCAAGAGCGAGGAGCTGGGCGCCCCGGATCGGGCGGCTGCTGATCGGGTGCCAGAACAGGGCTGCCGTCGCCACCAGGCTAAGGACCCAGCCGCCCAGGACCAACGGCCGACACGGCAGCGAGCGAGGCGCAGGGGGTTCGATCAGATTTTCCTCCGGGAGCGGCTGGGGTGACTGATCCTCGCATGCGACCGGCCGGAGCGGGCATCAGATCCTGGAGCCGAACACGCGTTCGTGCTAGCTTGCCTGTCGTCGGCGGTGGATACGGTGCCTCGCACAACCTTTCCACACCGCTTCCCCAGGCAAACGGCAAGGAGGCTGGACAAGAAATGGACAAAGACAAGTCTCTGGAGACGGCGCTGAGTCAGATCGAGCGCCAGTTCGGCAAGGGTGCAGTGATGAGACTGGGCGACCACGCCCAGCGGCTTACGGTGGAGTCGATCCCCACCGGCTCGATGGGCCTGGACATAGCTCTGGGTGTTGGCGGGCTGCCCCGCGGGCGGATCATCGAGCTTTTCGGCCCGGAGAGCTCCGGCAAGACAACCGTGGCCCTCCAGGTGATAGCGGAGGCCCAGAAGCTGGGCGACGTGGCGGCTTTCGTCGACGCGGAGCACGCTCTGGACCCTGCGTACGCGCGCAACATCGGGGTCGATATCGACTCGCTTCTGGTCTCCCAGCCGGACACCGGAGAGCAGGCGCTGGAGATAGCGGACATGCTCATCCGGTCCGGTGCCGTCGGCGTCCTGGTGGTGGACTCGGTGGCCGCCCTGGTTCCGCGGGCCGAGATAGAAGGCGAGATGGGTGACACCCATGTCGGGCTGCAGGCGAGGCTGATGTCGCAGGCGATGCGGAAGCTGACGGCCTCTGTGTCCAAGTCGTCCACGTGCGTGATCTTCATCAACCAGATCCGGGAGAAGGTCGGTGTCATGTTCGGCTCCCCGGAGGTCACCCCCGGGGGCCGGGCGCTGAAGTTCTACTCGTCGGTTCGGCTGGACGTCCGCCGGATCGAGTCCCTCAAGGACGGAGCGGACTTCATCGGCAACAGGGTCAGGGCCAAGGTCGTTAAGAACAAGTGCGCCCCGCCGTTCAAGACCTGCGAGTTCGACATCATCTTCGGCAAGGGGATCTCCAAGGAGGGGTCACTGCTGGACGTGGCCGTCGAGCGTGGCATCGTGAAGAAGTCGGGTGCCTGGTTCACTTTCGAGGGCGAGCAGCTGGGACAGGGCCGGGAGAACGCCAAGGTGTTCCTCGGCGACAATTCCGACATCGCCCGCGGGATCGAGGCCCTCATCAAGGCGCAGCTGGCACCGGTCGTCGAGGTCGACCCGGTGATGAACGGCGAGCTGGAGCCGGCTCCCGCCTGACGCCCACCTCAGCAGGCGCCGCAGGTAGATGGCGCGGCGCCTGCTGGATGGCGACCGCATCAAGAGGTGTGCGATGACGCCCCTCTGGTCAGGGGAGGCGACCACTGTGAGCATCGCCTTCGACACTCCTGGTGGCTGTTCCTTGCCCGCTTCCTGCGGCTGGCCGTAAGATGTCCGGGAACGCAGGAGCGTTTGTGCGAACCGAACACTCGAAATCACTGAAGCCTCCAAAGGGACAGGTTGAAGACGTGACACCGGACGTAAACACAAAACCCCAGGTCAGCGGGCTAGTGCTGTACCAGGGCCACTCGCCCGTGTAGTCCCGGACCCACCCTGCTTCGAGTCGCACGGCTCTCCTGCGGTCCGCGCGCGATCGCGCGTGCGCAGACCAAGCTAAGGAGGGGACGCGGTGGACATACTCATCGCATCCCTCGTCTGCCTTCTCATAGGAACCGGGCTGGGCGTAGCCCTGAGGAAGTGGTCGACCGGCCGCAGGGTCGAATCGGCTGAAGGGCGCGCCTCGCAGCTTCTCGAACAGGCCGAGCTCAAGGCCCGGGAGCAGACCAGCACCTCGGTCGCCCAGGCACAGAAGCAGAGCGAAGATTTCCGCAGGCAGGTCGAGCGGGAGCTTTCTCTGCTTCGCACAGAGCTCGAGCGGCGGGAAAAGACGGTCACGGGTCTGGAGGGGGCGGTCGAGGCTAGAGCCACGACGCTCGACCGGCGGGAGCAGAAGCAGGAGCAGCGGGAGAGCGAGTTCGCTCAACGGGAACAGGATCTGGAGCGCCAGCGCGACCAGATGACCGGCGCGGCCGAACGGGCCAGAAAGGCGTTGGAGCAGGTCGCGGGGCTGTCCGCGGCAGAGGCCAAGGCCCAGCTGATCAAGCAGATCGAGGACGAGGCCAAGCGGGATGCCCTGTCGATCGTACGTGACTTCGAGACACGCGCCAGGGAGGAGGCGGAGCGCAGGGCTCGCAAGATCGTGGTGACGGCCATTCAGAGGCTCGGCTCCGAGCAGGCTCAGGAGGCGTCCGTGTCCGTCCTGCAGCTTCCGTCGGAGGACATGAAGGGCCGCATCATCGGCCGCGAGGGGCGCAACATCCGCCACTTCGAGCAGGTGACGGGCGTGAACCTGATCATCGACGACACGCCGGAGGCGGTGCTGCTGTCGTGCTTTGACCCGGTGCGCCGCGAGGTGGGACGCCTGACCCTGGAGGCGCTGGTGTCCGACGGTCGTATCCACCCCGCTCGCATCGAGGAGCAGTTCGACCGGGCGAGGGCCCAGGTGGAGGGAGAGATCAAGTCCGCGGGCGAGGACGCGATCCTGGACGTGGGACTGACCAGCGTCAACCCCGAACTGGTCAGGGCGCTCGGACGGCTCAAGTACCGGTACAGCTACGGACAGAACGTGCTGCGCCACTCCATCGAGGCATCCCACGTCGCGGGGATGATCGCCGCGGAGCTGGGTTCGGACGTGAAGCTGGCCAAGCGGTGCACCCTGTTTCACGACATAGGCAAGGCCGTGGCGCACGAGGTCGAGGGTTCACACGCGTTCGTGGGGGCCGAGCTGGCCAGGCGACTGGGGGAGCCGGGGCCGGTGGTCCATGCCATCGAGGCCCACCACGGGGAGATCGAGCCCCGGACCCTGGAGGCGGTCATAGCCCAGGCCGCCGATGCCATCTCCGGGAGCCGTCCCGGGGCGCGGCGGGAGAGCTTTGAGGCCTACGTCAAGCGCCTGCAGCGGCTGGAGGAGATCGCGACCAGCTTTGAAGGCGTGGAGAAGTGCTACGCGATGCAGGCCGGGCGGGAAGTCCGGGTCATGGTGTCCCCGGGCGACGTCGATGACGTGGGGGCCCAGGTGATGGCCAGGGAGATCGCGAAGAAAATCGAGGAGGAACTCCAGTACCCGGGGCAGATCCGGGTGGTCGTCCTCCGGGAGATTCGGTCGGTGGAGTACGCCAGGTAACTGACGGCCTCTTCGATCGGATGACCCCACCGGGCCCGCCCAGCGGCGGGTCCGGTGCGTTTTCGGGGGCGTGGTGGGGCCGGTCCCCGGACTAGACCCCGCCGGCCGCCCGTCGTTCGGCCTCGGCCCTGGAGTCCATCTCGGCCCTGGAGCCCGACTCAGGACTGCTGGCGCTGATCTCAGACTCGGACACCGGGTCAAGCGTCACCGCCGACGCCTCGTCCAGGTTCACCGTGGACTGACGGTCGTGGAGGGCCAGTCGAATGGCCGTCCGGAGCTGGCCTTCGATGAACACCTCCGCGAACGAAGGCACGCAAACCAGCTCGATGCCGTCGGACGCGAGGAATGTGCGGGCTATGGCGACCGCCTTGATGGCCTGGTTGAGGGCTCCGGCGCCGATCGTCTGGAGCTCGGCGGCGCCGGTCTCTCGCACCACGCCGGCGATGGCGCCCGCCGTGGAGTTCGGGTTCGAGTGTGAAGAAACGCGAAAAAGCGTCATCTGGTTGTCCGTCCGCTCGTGTGCACCACCTACTTCTTCGCCCCGGAGCCATTTCCTCTTGCGGTGGCCGTCAAAGCTTGCCGCAGGTCAGGGGGCATATCAACGACCTGACGCAGGACCCCCGACGGCTCTGGGCCCCTGGGCCGTTTGTATGGCTGTCGGCGGGAAGGACCGCCGGGGCAGCGCAACAAGGGGTGCGTTCCTCATACGGGTCCGGCTTGGGGAGTCGGACAAAGGCAGCAGCAAGGAGGAACGGACATGGCAATAGGGTTGAGGGACCCGTCCGTGGAAAGCCCACGCGACGAGGCTATGACCGGGGGCCGCGCGACGCGCGGGTTCTGGACCAAGCGCAAGCGCACGGCGACCTCGCTGATCACGGTGATGGGACTTATCGCCGGGATCGCAGTCGCGTACAAGCTCTTCGAGCGAGCGGTGCCGAACAACGTCGTCCGTGACGCCTCGGCGTTCAGCTACGACATCACCGCAAAGGACCTGGCTGCTCAGGAGACCAACTTCAGGGCCGTCACCGGGACCGGGGACGAGGTCATCTTCCGTCAGACGATGGCTACCGCCAACTGCGGCGCCGCTTCCACGGCGCCCGAGTGCAACGTCGACACCTTCCCTGGTGACGAGCGCAGGACGGACGTCATCATCAAGAACACTCAGGCGCCGGCCCACAAGGCCTCGTGGACGGTCTACGTCAACAACACCCCGACCGACCCGATCCAGGTGCTGAGCTACGACAAGGCCACCAACTCCTACACCCAGGTGCCGGCCACCAACCCCGACTACAACCGCTACCTGAACTTCTGGAAGCTGAGCGTGGACAAGCAGACGCTGTTCAACCTCAGCCCGGCCTCCAGCACACCGTACGAGAACGACCCGGCCAAGGACGGCAGCTACTCGCCGGCCTGCGCCGCTTCGGGGCTCAAGGAGCTCACCCGGCAGAACCCCTGCAACCTCGGCACCATCGAGGGCGCCGGCACGATGGGAAGTTCCATCGGGCCGCTGACGTCGAAGCCGCTGGACGACCGGCAGTACCGGTTCTTCATGGAAGAGGCCGACGACGGCACCGACCAGTCGAAGTTCCAGGGCTGGAGGGTCGTGTTCACCCTGGTCTTCGCGGCCAAGGTGCCCGCCGACGCCGAGACAGGCCGATTCTCGACCATCCCTCAGTAGAAGGACATCAGGGGCAACCACCACCAACCACGAGGGCTGACAACCACAGAGCTACCCCCCAGTAGCCCCTCAACCCCAGAGAACGGCGCCCAATGCCCCGGGCGCCGTTCTCCTTTTCCGCAGAAGTCCCGGCGATAGCATCGGACGTGGCCCACTGGTTGCTCAAGACAGAACCCCACTCCTTTTCCATCGACGACCTGCAGCGGATGGGGGAGTCGCCCTGGGACGGGGTCCGCAGCTACCAGGCCCGCAACAACCTGATGGCGATGAGGCAGGGCGATCTCGCCTTCGTCTACCACTCCAGCTGTGAGGTACCCGGAGTGGCCGGCGTCTGCGAGGTCGTGCGCGAAGCCTACGCCGACCACAGCGCGTGGGACCCGAACTCGCCGTACCACGACCCCCGGTCCTCGCCTGACCGGCCCCGGTGGTTCATGCCCGACGTGCGTTTCGTGTCCCGGCTCCCGAGGCTCGTCTCATTGAGCGAGCTGCGCGCGGTCGACGAGCTGGAGGGGATGGTCCTTCTCCGGCGGGGTTCGCGCTTGTCGGTGCAGCCGGTCAGCGACCGGGAGTGGGACATCGTCCTGGCGCTGGGGTCAAACTAGTCGGATGACCCGGACCTACTACCTGCAGTCCTTCGGCTGCCAGATGAACGAGCACGACTCGGAGCGGATGGCGGGGCTGCTGGAGGTGGCCGGGTACCGCAGGGTCCAGGATGCTGAGGACGCAGACGTCGCCGTGTTCAACACCTGCGCCATCCGCGAGAACGCGGACAACCGCCTCTACGGGCATCTGGGCAAGCTCAAGCCCGTGAAGCAGAAGACGGGGCTGAAAATCGCCGTCGGCGGATGCCTCGCCGAGAAGGACCGTGACGGGATCCGCGACCGCGCTCCCTGGGTCGACGTGGTGTTCGGTACGCGCAACATCGACCGGCTGCCGGCTCTGCTGGCATCGGTGGAGCGGGCCGGAGTTCCCGTGGTCGAACTGGCTGAGGCGTTCGAAATGTTCCCGTCGGCGCTTCCTGCGCGACGTGGGTCCGCCTTTCACGCTTGGGTGGCCATCCAGTACGGGTGCAACAACTCCTGCTCGTTCTGCATCGTGCCCCACGTCCGGGGCCGCGAGGTGTCCAGGCCCCCGGCGGAAGTGGTCGAGGAGGTGCGCCGCCTGGTGGACGACGGGATCACCGAGGTCTCGCTGCTCGGCCAGAACGTCAATTCCTACGGCCGGGACATCGCCGGACGCCCCATCTTCTCGTCGTTGCTGTACTCGCTGGATGAGATCCCCGGCCTCCGGCGCGTCCGATACACGTCTCCTCACCCCAAGGACTTCAAACAGGACACCGCGCGGGCCATGGCCGAGTGCGCCAGCGTCTGCGAGCACCTGCATTTCCCGGTCCAGTCGGGGTCGGACAGCTGTCTGCGGCGCATGAAGCGGGCGTACTCGCGCCGCACCTACCTGGACAAGGTCGCCATGGCCCGCGAGCTGATTCCGGGGCTGGCGATGACCACCGACATCATCGTGGGGTTTCCCGAGGAGACCGAGGACGAGTTCGAGGACACGATGTCGCTCGTGGAAGAGGTCCGGTTCGACTCCGCCTACATGTTCCAGTACTCACCGAGGCCCTTTACGGCCGCCGCCGAATTCGCCGGGCAGGTGCCGAAGGGCGTTGTCCAGAGGCGCTTTGACCGGTTGGTGAGGGCCCAGGAGCGGATCTCCCTTGATAAGAACCGCGAGCTCCTGGGGGTCACTGTCGAGGCGACCGTGGAGCTTGCTGCGTCGAAGACCGATGCCGAGCGTGCCACCGGCAGAACCCGCACCAACAAGCTCATCCACGTGGCAGCGGATGGCCCGGAGCCTGGACAAATGGTGCGGGCGCGGGTGGTGGACGCGCACGCGCACTACCTGGCCGGGACCACGGTCTGACCGCGTTTCGATGGCTGTATCGGCAGTCACCGGCCTCTGCCGCCGGTGAGTCCGAGCAGTTCGCGTCGCAGAAGGAGGCCGAGGACTGGCTGGGGGCCGAGTTCGCGCGCCTGCTGGATAGAGGGGTACTGGCGGTAACGCTGGTTGAGGGCGACGCCGAGCTGTACACGATGAAGCTCACCGAGGAGTAGCGGTGGACGGCCTGATGATGGACACCCAGCTGCTGCTGATCGGGCTGCTGCAGCGCGCGGCGAGGCTGTTCGCAAAGCGGGAGGTGGTCTCCCGTGCGTCCGGTGGCGTTCACCGGTGCAACTACGGCGAGGTTTACGAGCGCAGTGGACGTCTTGCCGCCGCCCTCGCGGCCGCTGGAGTGGGTCCGGGAACGCGGGTCGGCACTTTCGCGTGGAACCACCGGCGCCATCTCGAGGCCTACTTCGCCGTCCCGGGTATGGGCGCCGTATGCCACACGATCAACGTCCGCCTGTTCCCCGAGCAGGTCGCCTGGATCGTGGACCACGCGCACGACGAGGTGGTCCTGCTGGACGAGGACCTGCTTCCGCAATGGCTGATGATCGCGAATTCGCTGACCGCCCCCCGGCTGTACGTGCTGATGGGGGCGGACGGCGAAAGCAGGCCGGAGTCCCGGCTCAAGCTCGCCGAGGCCACGGGGGCCGAGGTCGCCGACTACGAGCGCGAGGTCCAGGCGCACGATCCGGTCATCCGGTGGCCGGAGTTTTCGGAGAGCCGCGCGGCCTTCATGTGCTACACGTCCGGAACGACCGGGGCGCCGAAGGGGGTCGTGTACTCCCACAGGGCGATGTACCTGCACACCCTGGTCCACGGACTGACGGACGTGCACGGCATATCCGAGGCTGACGTGGTCCTGCCGGTCGTCCCGATGTTCCATGCCAACGCGTGGGGCGTCCCGCTGTCGGCGACGATGGCCGGTGCGAAGCAGGTGCTCCCGGGCCCGGCGCCCACGCCTGCGGATGTCGTTCGGCTTATCCGGGACGAAGGGGTCACCATCGCGGCGGGCGTCCCCACTGTGTGGCTGGGGGTCCTGGAGGCGGCGGGCAGCGGAGGACTCGGCTCCCTGCGTCGGATCGCATGCGGCGGGTCCGGCGTTCCGCGCTCGCTCATCGCGGCGTACCGCGACCGGTTCGGAGTCACGATCCAGCAGGGTTACGGCATGACCGAGACGGGCCCGCTCGCCACCCGCGCGCATGTGAAGTCCCATCTGGCGGCCGTGCTGGACGAAGACGGCGTCCTGGACCTGCGGGCCACCCAGGGGACGCTCGTACCGGGGCTGGACATGAAGGTCGTGGACGGCTCGGGGGCCGAAGTCTCGTGGGACGGCTCGACCATGGGCGAGATCTGCCTGCGCGGCCCCTGGATCGCCTCCGGCTACTACCGTGACGAGACCGGCTCGGACAGCTTCCGCGACGGGTGGCTGCACACGGGCGACGTGGCCGTCGTGGACCCGGAAGGCTACGTGCGGATCGTGGACCGGATCAAGGACCTGGTGAAGTCCGGCGGCGAGTGGATTTCTTCGGTGGACCTCGAGAACCGGATCATGGCCCATCCGAAGGTCGCGGAGGCGGCGGTGATCGGAGTTCCCGACCCCAAGTGGCAGGAGCGTCCGGTAGCCATAGTGGTGCCGCGTCCGGGGGAGTCGCCGACCGCGGAGGAGATTCTGGGCCACCTGGGGGAGTCGGTCGCGAAGTGGCAGCTTCCGGACCGGGTGGAGTTCGTGGAGGAGATCCCGAAGACCAGCGTGGGCAAGTTCGACAAGAAGGCTCTGCGCGAGAAGCTGACGGGGTCCTAGTCGCGGGCGGGAATTGCCTCGTCCCAGGGGTCGGGCCGGCCGATCGGGACGCTGTAGATTCCGCCACTCCTGTGAAGCAGGCCCTCGTCGATCAGGTACCGGCGCAGGGCGGCGTGGTCCGGGTGGAATTGATTCAGGATCCTGTTGACCTCGGCCTCCGAGTAGGCCCTGCCGGTGCGGAAGCCCTTCGCGAGACGGCGCAGGACGAGCCTGCGTTTGGTCAGGTTCGCCGGAATCTCCCGCAGCCGGTCCCCTTCAAAGAACCGCGCGAGGACGAGCCCGTCGTCGCCGCCGTCCTCCGTGCCCAGGATCGCGCCATCCTTGCGCAGGACCCGCGAGGCCTCGCGGAAGATCTCCTTCGTAAGGCGGCTTGTCCCCTGTTCCAGCGAGGTCAGCATCCCGACAAGCGTTTCGTGGTGGGGGGCCCTGCGCAGGACCTCGTCCAGCACGATGCGATGACGTATGGGCTCCGGAAGTGCCCACAGGGCCTCTAGCTCCTCCAGGCGTCGGCCGTGGTGGTGGGACCACGTCACTAGCCCGTGGGGGGCGGGTTGCCGGCGACCTGATGAAGTTCCCGGACCCGGGGGGTTCGCCCACGTCACCACCTGGGGCGCCGTCGATCGGGCCCCCTGTGGGACAGAGCGCCGGAGACCCTGCCGGCGCGGGTTCTCCTCGTCTGTGCCCAGTAGCGAGACGAGGTCGACTCCTCCGCGGCTCCACGTCGCGGCCACGAGCACGCAGTAGGGCGCGTCGGCCCCCAGCGCCAGCGCCGTCAGCTCCGCAGTCTCGTCATGGTCGGGGGCCAGCAGCCGGCCCTCGGCCCAGACGATGGTGTGGGCCGAGGATCCGCAGGAGACAGCAGCACTGACTTCGGGGCGAGTCTCCTTCAATGTGACGCGACCGGTGCCCAGTGCTTCACGGCGAGGTGACGTTCAGCTCCCTGCCGGCCAGCCCAGAGGAGAAGTTCGCATACGCAGAGTCACACGGGGACTGGCAGGGTCCCGAGGCGCTGAAGGGACGGTCGGCCGCGATTCCCCTCACGCCGTAGCCATACCGCTCGATGCCGTAGGTGAAGTCCCCGGAGGCCGCCACGGCGCCACTTGGATCGGCGTATGCGTTCGGCAGCCCCTCGTTGTCAACGTTTGAGTACTTGGGCCGGGAGATCTCCAGGCTGAAGGCATGGGCCTGCTGCTGAGTGTCGATGAGGGTCACGTCCAGCGAGACCGAGTTGCCGACCGGGTCGGCGACCATCGCGGTCGCCGCAAGCGTCTGCTTGGCAAAGAGGGACTCGGTCCCCGAGCAGCATGGGCTCGACACGAAATCGATCATCCGCCCGTACTCCAGGGTCACCGCGTCCACAGTGCCCGGCGAGGAAAGCGAGCCGCCGGTGTGACGGGACACCCTCAGCTCGATGTAGCGCGACCCCTGCGGCACGGGCGAGTAGATGGTCAGGTTCAGATACTGCCTGTACCCGGCCGTCCCTGAGGACGTACTCGCGCCTGCAGGCGCCGTCCCCGCCAGAACTGCCAGAAGAGACGCGACAGACACGAAGACTCTCTTCACGATTCCCCCCAGACTCGGCCCCCGTTCCTGCCAGTTCTATTCGCTCGCGGAGCGGTCAAGTCCTGCCTCGGGCGGCGAGGGGCTACTCCGGAAGGCTCTCCTCCGGGATCTCCTGGCGTTTGGGGTTGTCCATGTCCCGCGGCGACAGGATCGGGTCCGCAAGCGGCCACGGGATGCCCGCGTCGGGGTCGTCCCAGGCCAGCCCGTTTTCGTCCGACGGGTCGTAGTAGCGGTCGACGAGATAGGTGAGGGTCGCGTCCGTCAGGGCCTGGAAGCCGTGGGCCACCCCGGGCGGGATGTACACGCCGAGCTCGGCCCCCTCTCCGATCTCAAACCACTGGCTGGCCCCCCGGGTGCCGGAGGATCTCCTCAGGTCGTGCATCGCCACGAGGATCCGTCCGAACGGCGCGTACCAGTAGTCCGCCTGGTGGCGGTGAAAATGCAGTCCCCTCAGCACGCCGCGGCGGGAGTCGGAACGGTTGCCCTGGACGAGCGGGGGCCGGCCCTCGAACCACTCCTGGCGGAACGTCTCCATGAACCGTCCGCGCTCGTCGGAGCGGCCCTGGAGGTCCACGATCAGGACGCCGTCGATCAGGTCGCTTCGCTTCAGATTCGCCACGCCCCTATTCTTACTGTTCGACCGGAACCATTCGCGCCAAGGGGGCCTGGTGGGGCTTACATACGGATGCGTCGTACCCCACTCGCCGAACCTCGTCCCAGAGGTGTCGCCACGGGCGGCCAAGGCAGCTCAGACGCGCGAGGCGATGAGCGAGCTCGGAATGCTCATTGGCTTGCGCGGCCCCCGCACCTGCGTGGTCGTGTCTCCGCACAGCCCGTTTCTCGCCGAGGCATTCGGTGTCTGGGACGCGGGACGGCTGCAGGGGTCGATGGAGAGGTTCCAGGCGCCCGACGTGACCGTGGAGGTGCAGGTGGACTCCGAGCTCGCGGAGGCCATCGTGGACGTCACTTCCAGGATGGGGCTTCCCGTGGGCCGGATGGACGGCGACTGGCAGCTGGACAGGGGGATCACCGTTCCTTCGCTGTACCTCCTGAAGTCAGACGAGATCCAGGTAGTTCCGGTGTCCCTTTCGATGGCGGGCTGGGAGGAGCACTGGCTGTTCGGCACCGCGATCGCAAAGGCGGCCGCGATGGTCAGGGGCGACGTGATGATCCTTGCCTCGGCCAACTTCTCGCACCGGGTCGTTCCCGACTCGCCGCACGGATACTCGCCGAGGGCCAGGGAGTTCGATGCCCGGGTGCGCGATGCGGTCGCCCGGGGCCGGCTCAACGACCTGCTGGATATCCCGACGGAGATGGTGCGGGACGCATCCGAGTGCGGGTTTGTCCCGATGCTGGTGATGGGAGGGGCGTTCGACGGGCGGACGGTGACGGGGCGCGTGCTGTCCTACGAGGCCCCCTTCGGCATCGGCTACCTCGTCGGGGAGGTCACGCTGGCCGAGGGCGAGCATGAGCCACAGCACGCCTCAGTGGGGGCCGAGGCCACCCAGGAGGCATCCGCCGCCCCGCAGGGGTGGTGAGGGGAACCCTCGGGCAGCGGCCGCCGCTCGCGGCGCTGGTCGGTCCCACCGCATCGGGCAAGTCGCGCATGGCCCTGGAGGTCGCGCTCGAACTGCGATCGACGGGCGTTGAGCCCGAGATCGTCTCGTGCGACTCCATGGGCGTGTACCGGGGGCTGGACATCGCGGCGGACAAGCCTTCCACTTCGGATCGGCGGCTTGTTCCGCACCACATGTTCGATGTCGTCCATGCCTCGGCCGACTACACCGCCGTCGCCTACCGGCAGGCGGCGCGAGACGCGATAGCCGGCATTCACGCGCGAGGCGGGCTTCCCATGCTCGTCGGCGGCTCCGGGCTGTGGTTCCGGGCGGTCGTGGACCACTTGGAATTCGCTCCCACCGACCCGGCCTTGAGGTCGTCGCTGGAGCGTCAGGACCCTCACGAGCTTCACAATCGGTTGTCGCTGGCCGATCCCGAGTCGGCGGCCCGGATCGATCCACGCAACCGCAGGCGGGTGGTCAGGGCGGTGGAGATCCTGGAACTCACCGGCCGTCCCCCCAGCGAGCTGCGCGGCGCATGGGAGCGCCGCGAGGGACCGTATTCGGTGATGGTCGCGGGCCTGACGTGGTCGCGGGAGGAGCTGTTGGAGCGGGCCGGCCGCAGAATCGGCGAGGAGCTGGAGGCTGGGCTTCTCGAAGAGGTTCGCGCCGCACTGGACGCAGGGATCTCACGGACGGCCAGACAGGCGCTGGGCGTCAAGGAGATGCTCGAGCACCTCGAGTCGGGCCTGCCGCTGGAACAGGCGCGGGACCTTCTGGTCCGCAACACCAGAAGCTTCATCAGGAGGCAGCTGTCCTGGTTCCGCGCCGACCCCCGGATCGAGTGGGTCGACGCGTCGGAGGTGGGTTGGGAGTCGGCCCGCCGGCGAATCGTAGAGCTGATTGCGCGGGCAGCACCGGGGGAGGGGTCAGATCCGGCTGCCCACCCTGCGGCCCGCTGACCGCCGGAGCCGCTGGCGCCTGGTGCGAGCGTGCAGCCTCTGTCGTGCGGCCATCGGGCGCGTACGCGACCCGGCCCAGTCGCTGGTCCTCGCGGCGTCGCGCTGCCGCCTCGAGATCTCGGCCCCCGCGCGCAGGGCCGCGTCGGCCGACCGGCCCAGGGCCCACAGCACGCTTCTGCCCAGCCACATCACTGCGGATCCGGCGGTGCCCGGCCCGCGCCGCATGACCAGAGGACGGCTGAACCCGCGGCTGACGACGAGCGGGTACAGGCCCATGGCCGTGAGTGCCACACCGGCCGTCAGGAGCCACCCGGACGCCTGGCCCGGGCGAAACCCAAGCCGTCCTCTGGCGAGCGCGACAAGAAGGATCGGAACCACCAGCCCCCCTGTCGCCCAGTGGGACACCCGCCTCCATCGCTCGCGCCCGGAGATCCGCCGCGCTCGCGACGAAGGATGCCGGCCCCGCGCCGCCTCCGGTTCCGTCCACACCTGAAGCTCGGTGGTGTGGACCACGAACCGGACGGTGCCAGACGCCGTCCCCCACCGGGCCGGCAGGTCGATGGCATATCGCCGGTGCTCGGCGAGCAGGCTGGTGTCGAGGCGAACGCGGACCCGGGCCCTGCGCGAGGAGCGGGCGATGACCTCGACGCCTACGGCCGGTCCAGCCCCGGGGGCCGGAGCGACGGAGGGTCCCGAGTCCTGAGCAACGGAGGACTCGAAGGCGAAGATCGCGACGACGGGTTCGCCCGGCGTTACGTCCGCCACCTCCACGACTTCCGGGACGACGCGCAGGGGCACCGGTGGCGGCGGAGTCTTCGCGGCCGCGGGGGGGGATGCAGGGGGTCCGGACGGGGTCCTTCGCAGGTCCAGGTCGTAGACGGCTCGTTTGGTGGGATCCGACAGCGTGTCGCGCGCTTCGTTCAGAAGCGACATGAGCTGCCCGGCTGCTGCAAGTACTGCGGGAGACGATGACGACAGTCGGTCTGGGTGGCAGACCTGGGCGCGCAGCCTGTACGCGGCGGCTATCTCGTCGGGTGGGGCGTCGCTGCGGACGCCGAGCAGCCGGTAGTGGTCGAGAGGCGGGAGGCCGGACACCGCGCTAGGACGACCATGGCAGGCGCTGCCACGGAAGATGCGAAAGCGCCCAGACGACCCCGGCCGCGAGCGCGGGCGAGGCGACCGCGGTCGCAAGCCACCTGCGCGTGAAGCTCAGGGGGAGCACCGCCTGAAGGATGTCCGCCACCACGAGGCTGAGCAGGGCCCAGCCGAGCGGTCCGAGGAGGTGGGGGCCGAGGACCCAGGTCCCGGCCCCCGTGGCCGCCCAGGTCGCCGCCCAAACGACGGCCGCCACTGGGGTCAGCAGAGCCCAGGGGATCCAGCCGAGCCACCGGACGGGATCGGATGCCGGCAGGCCCAGGACGCCCAGCAGGAGGCCGATCCCGGCGGCGCACCCGAGCTCCGCCCAGGGGCTTGTGTGGGACAGGGGAAAACCCCACAGCCACGGCCCGCCGTCGAAGTCCAGCCTGGTGCGGCTGGTGCCGGCAGGAAATCCGGTAGCGGGAATCACGCGCTCGCCGAGCATGTTCGTCTAGTGGCGCCAGCGGTCGAGGATGAACCACTCCCCGGACCGCCCGTCCGGGGAGATCACTCCGATCAGGCACGGATCCGGCATCACGATCGCCCGTGACGTGGCGGCTGAGGCCAAGGCCGGCGCGGATACGATCGCCGAGGCCACTCGACCCGCGGCGCCCGCCAGTGCACCGGCCGCCCTGCCGGCACCCGTGGCGGCGGACCGCCCGGCCGTGACGGCGGCCGCGGACCCGGCCTTGGCGGCATGCAGGGTCACCAGGCGCCCTACGGCGGCCGAGGCGGGTTCCGGCACCTCGTCGGCGAGGTAGTAGCGGTCGAAGACCCCGCCTTCGGTGTCCCATGCCGCCTTGACGCGGGCGGCCCGTTCGGGCAGTTCGATTCCGTGGAAGCCCTCCAGGGGGTAGATCCTCCAGGCCAGTCGGCGCTGCTGGTGCAAAACGGGATGGTCCAGCAGCGGACCTCGCCCGGCCCGCTCCATGCGCAGGCCCCGCCGGCGCGCGGCCGCCTTGGCGCGCGCAACCCGGTCCCCCTGGACCGCGGCCAGGAACAGCATCCGGACGTGCTCGGCCCTGCGCAGGCGGCCCGATGCGACCGCCTTCTCGAGCCGCCCCAGAAGGACGTGAGCCCGGCGACGGTTGGCTTCGTGAAACCAGGTGCGGGTGACGAGGTCCTGCTCCGCGATCAGGACCGACGACGAAATGGCGGCGTCGGCGCCCTCCAGGTCCCTCTCGAGATTCATCTGCGAGATCGACACCAGATCTGCCTCTGGGGCGTCCAGCCGTATCTGGTCGCGGCCCGCCCTCCCACGCAGCTGCACCGGCCTACGCATCGCCGACATCGAATCCTCCTGCCTCAGAAGTTCACAAAGGATGACAAATAAAGCACCAGACACACCGGGACACAAGGCTCTGATGCCCCGCCCGCTGCGATTAGGCTTTCGGGACCCTTCAGGAGGCTCGGAATGGACTTCACCAAGTACCACGGCATCGGCAACGACTTCGTGATGCTGGCCGATTACGACCGCGTCATGGGCCCAGCGGGCTCGCTGGTGCCGGCGCTGGTGTCGGCCTTGTGCGACCGCCGGAGGGGCGTGGGCGGCGACGGCCTGATCCGGCTGATCGCCCCGCACGCCGACCCCGAGACCGCCGCCGCCGGCGCGGTCCTCAGGATGGACTACTACAACTCCGACGGCGCTCCGGCCGAGATGTGCGGCAACGGGATCCGGTGCCTGGCGGTCCTCGCCCTGGAGACCGGACGGATCGCGCCGGGTGAGCATCGGATCCTTACGGGCGACGGGGTGAAGCTGGTGCGCATCGACGCGGCCAGGCCGGAGCGCGTGACCGTGCAGATGGGGGCTCCCGGTCTGGACTGTGAGGACGTCCCCATGGCCGGAACCGGCCCGGCCACGCTCGTCGGTGTCGAGACCCCCGGGTTCGGGGTCGTGGAGGGCACGGGGGTTTCCATGGGAAACCCCCACTTTGTGGTTTTCGCACAGGACCTCGGCCGGACTCCGGACGACCGTCTCGTCACCACGCTCGGCCCCCAGATCGAGCGGCACGCGGCCTTTCCGCGACGCACAAACGTGGAGTTCGTGACGGTCCTGTCGCAGACGGCGATCCAGATGCGCGTGTGGGAGCGGGGGGTCGGGGAGACCCTGGCCTGCGGGACGGGGGCCTGCGCGGCCGCCGTGGCTTCGGCGCTCCTGGGTCGCACCGGGCGGCAGGTCGAGGTCCGTCTTCCGGGCGGAACCCTGGAGGTGGACTGGACGCCCGACGGCGTCGTCTGGATGAGCGGTCCGGCCGAGAAGGTCTTCGAGGGCAGGCTGGATTCGCGATGGTTGTCCTCGGCGGGGGTCCGGCCGCTCGAGGAGGTCAGATGAAGAGTGCGGTGTTTCGACCTGCGGCCCGCGTCCGCGACATCCCGCCCTACCTGTTCGCGGAGATCGACAGGATGATCGGCGAGCTGAAGGCCCGGGGCGCCGACATCATCTCCTTCGGCATCGGCGATCCCGACTTCCCGACGCCGCCCCACATCGTCGCCGCCTTGCAGGAGGCGGCTGCCGACCCCGCGACGCACCGGTATCCCTCCTACTACGGACTTCCGGAACTGCGGGAGGGCATCTCCGACTGGTTCTCGGCCCGCTTCGGCGTGTCGCTCGACCCTTCGCACCAGATCCTGCCTTTGTGGGGGTCCAAGGAAGGTGTGGCGCACCTGCCCTGGGCGGTCATCGACGAAGGGGACGTGGCCCTGTGCTCCGACCCCGGATATCCGGTTTACGACGTCGGGACGAGGCTGGCGGGCGGCACGCCCGTCGCCGTCCCCTGCCGCATCGAGGACGGGTTCCTTCCGGACTTCGACTCCATCGACCAAGGCGTCGCCGCCCGGGCGAAGCTGCTGTGGCTCAACTATCCGGGCAACCCGACCTCGGCTACGTGCGACCTGGAGTTTTTCGAGCGCGCGGTCGACTTCTGCCGGCGCCACGAGATCCTGCTCGCCCACGACGCCGCCTATTCCGAGGTCACCTACGACGGTTACGTGGCCCCCAGCGTGCTGCAGGTGCCCGGGGCCTCGGAGGTCGCGGTGGAGCTTCACTCGTTTTCTAAGACCTACAACATGACGGGATGGCGGATCGGGTGGATCTGCGGGTCTCCGGCGGTCATCGAGGCCCTCGGCACCCTCAAGACCAACCTCGACTCCGGCGTGTTCAACGCCATACAGCGCGCGGCGATCGCCGCCCTGCGGGGGCCGCGGGACTTTTTGGACGGGCAGCTGCGTGTGCTGCAGGCCCGCCGCGACCGCGTGGTGGACGCGCTGACCGCCTCCGGACTCGACGTCACCGCCCCCAGGGGATCGCTTTACGTGTGGGCTCCCGTCCCCGACGGAGAGACGTCCGCGGGCTACGCCAAGAGGATGCTCGAGGAGGCCGAGGTGGCGATCACTCCCGGCAGCGGGTACGGCCGGCACGGCGAAGGCTACGTCCGGCTGTCACTGACGCTCGCCGACGACCGTCTGGATGAGGGCCTGGCCCGTATCCGAGAGGCCTCCGGGGCGTGACGGCCGCACTCGCACGCCGGGTCGCGCTCGCCACCCTGGGGACGGTCCTGGCGGGCGCAGGTTGCACGAGCGACCCGGGGGACAAGGTCGCCGCTGCTGCCAGCAAGGCGTCCGGGCTCAGGACGCTCGAAATGGCCTTGTCGCTGGAGCGCAGCACTGGGAGCGAAGCCGCCGGCGTTAGATCGTCCGTGGCCTCGGCGTTCGACATGTCGCGCGGCGTGGGACGGCTCAAGCTCCAGACGAACGTGCCGTCCCTCCCACCCAGCTCATGCGAAGGGGTCGTGTCGGGCAAGTCGCTGTTTCTGCGCGTCCCCGAGACCAGGCGCGGTGACTACGCAGGAAAGGCTTGGGTCAAGACCGACGCATCCGGCCTTTCGGCGGCCTTTCCCAGCGATCCGCAGAAGATCCTGCAGCTCGGGAGCAGGGCCAGGAACCTGAAGCAGCAGGGCAAGGAGAAGGTCCGCGGCACGGCCACCACGAGGTATGACGGGAAGATCGCAGTGAGCGACCTCGTCGCCCACCTCCCGCGCGACCTCAGGAGCCAAACGGTTCGCAGCTACAAGGAGTCCGGCGTGGACGTCGTGCCGTTGAGCATCTGGCTGGACGGCCCCGGGCTGGCCCGCCGTCTGAGGCTGGAGATCACGAGCCGCAGGCCCGGGATCTCCTCAACCGACGTCACCGTCGTGGAGTTCTTCAACTACGGCAAGCCCGTGCGCGTGGACCTGCCCGAAAAGGCGGACGTGCTCGATGCGCACGAGGGCAACGCGGCCGGCAACCTGTGCGTCGCCCGTCGGCCGTCCTGACGGCGGCGCGTGCAGGACCGTCAGGCCCGGGGAGCCAGGGCGCGCAGGGTCCGCAGGATGCTCTGGGCCGGGTCGTCTCCGAACGGGACCGGGTAAAGGATCGTGGCGTCCAGCCCCGACTCCTCGAAGCGGGTGAGGTCACTGCGAACGATGTCGGCGTCGCCCCAGCAGCACAGGCTGTCCACGAGCTTCCCAAGCCCTGAGTCGTCTCCCGAGCCCAGGCGGTCGACGGCGTCGCCGAGTCCGGCGCTGCGCATCGAAGCGGCGTAGCTCGGAAGGATCGAGTACGAGTACGTGTGCTCCCGCAGGGCCTGCTCGGCCTCCTCGCGCTGATCGGGCCCTTCCGTGACCGCAACCCTGACGTAGCCCATCACCTTCACGCTGCGTTCTGCGTCGGCGGCGGCTTCCCTTGCCAGCAGCCCGGCCCGCTCCATTCCGTCCGGCGGCAGCCAGTTCAGGAGAACGCCGTCGGCGATCTCACCGGCCATCCGGAGGGTGGCCGGTCCGAGCGCGGCGAGGTAGATAGGCACCCGAGGAGGCTCGCACCCCAGGTGGAAGCCGTCCACCGTGATCTGCCCGTGATGGGTCACCCGCTCGCCTGCCAGGATCCGCCGGGCCACCTCCACGGTTTCGCGGAGCCTTGTCTTGGCGTGGCTCCAGTCGCGGTCGAACCACGCTTCGGTCGTGAACTGATGCCCGGCCCCCAAGCCCAGGACAAACCTGCCCTCGGTGGCCTCGGCGGCGGTCGCCGCCGCGAGGCACAGCGACACGACGTTGCGCGAGAACACCGGCACAACCCCCGTGCCGACGGAGGCCTTGTGGGTCTGCTGTCCCACGAGCGAGGCCAGAGCTATGGCGTCCCGGGAGCCGACCTCCGGGAACCAGATCGACCGGTACCCCATGTCGTCGGCGGCGCGGGCAAGGACGCAGACGTCCCGCAGGCCCAGTCCCGAGTCCCTCAGCGCCACTCCGAGCATGTCCTCATGCTACGGCGGCGGGGACGACGCGGGCTCACGTCGCCCGTGGGCCCCGCCCATACTGAGGTGTGCCGAGACAGCGCGGAATAGTAGACGAGGCCCCTCGCGACTCCGCCCCGCCCCCGGAGAAGGTCCTTCTGGTCGGGGTGCAGTTCGATGGCGCGCACTCCGAGTCGGTCGACCGCAGCCTCGACGAACTGGCCGCGCTCGTCGAGTCCGCCGGCGGCCAGACCGTGGGCCGCGTGGTTCAGCGCCGATCCAAGCCCGACCCCGCGACGTTCATCGGCAAGGGCAAGGCCCACTCGCTGGTGGAGGAGGTCCGCAGGCTGGGCGCCGACACCACGATCTTCGACGAAGAGCTGTCCCCGGCCCAGCTCCGGAACCTGGAGGAGATGATCAGCGGGAAGGTCATCGACCGCACGATCCTGATCCTGGACATCTTCGCCCAGCGCGCTCACTCCAGAGAGGGCAAGACACAGGTGGAACTCGCCCAGCTGACGTACGGACTGCCGCGGCTGCGCGGATGGGGAATCGCGCTGTCCAGGATCGGCGGGGCCGCCGGCGGTGGGGGCACGGGTGGCGGGGGCCGGGCCCCCATCGGCACCCGCGGGCCCGGCGAGACGCAGATGGAGGTGGACCGCCGCAAGATCGAGCGGCGCATCCAGAAGCTGCGGCGCGACCTGGAGTCGCTGTCCCGGCAGCGTCAGACCAGCCGCAAGCAGAGGACCCGCAGGGTACCGACGGTGTCACTGGTCGGCTACACCAACGCGGGCAAGTCCACGCTGCTCAACCACCTCACCGAGGCCGAGGTGCTGGTGGAGGACAGGCTGTTCTCCACACTGGACCCCACTGCCCGGCGCCTCAAGCTCCCGGACGGGCGGAGCATCGTCCTCAGCGACACGGTCGGGTTTATCCGCAAGCTGCCCCACGGACTGGTGGAGGCCTTCAAGTCCACGCTCGAGGAGATCGTGGGAGCCGACGTCCTGCTTCACGTCGTGGACGCATCGCGGGCTGAGCCCGACCTGGACGTGGCCGCGGTCGAGGAGGTCCTCACGGAGATCGGCGCGACCACGGCACCGCGGGTTCTCGCGCTCAACAAGCTCGACCTGCTGCCGAAGGGCGAGCAGGGGTCCCTGAACCACAGGTTCCCGGGGGCGATTCCCATTTCGGCCGTCAGCGGCCAGGGTGTTCACGAACTCCTGACGGCGGTGGGAGCCCAGCTGGAGTCGCGGGTCGTTGAGGTGGAGGCTGTCGTTCCCTACCAGCAGGGGACTCTGCTCGCCAGGCTGCACGACGAAGGCCGCATCGCCCGTTCCGAGCACGAGGACGAGGGCGTCCGGGTGCTGGTGCGGGCGCGGATGGCGGACCTGCCCGCCCTGGAGCCCTACTTGGTGGAGGTGGGTTCTACGCCAGACGAGTCGTCACCGACGTGACGACCACGTTGGGCTCGTAGAGGAACATCCTCTTCAGCTCGATCGCGTTCTGGTTGTGCAGGATGCCGTGCCACCACTTCTTGACGATGAACTCCGGGAGCACGACCGTCACGATGGTGCGACCGTCTGCCACCAGCGACCTGACGTGCTCGAGGATGGGCTGCGCGAGGGTCCTGTAGGGAGAGTCGAGCACCTCGAGCGGGAGGCCCGGGCTCCAGATGTCCCAGTCCAGGGTCACGCGCCGCGTGTCGTCGGGATCGACGGACACGTGGACCGCATGAAGCTCGTCGGCGTGCAGTGAGCGCGCGTACTCGATCGCCTTCATGGTCCCGTTGTGGACGCCGCTGACCGTCACCATGCAGACGTGGCGCGACGTCCTGCCCAGCTCCAGCGCGCTCTGCGGCTGCTCCTCCTGGTAAGGGACGTCGGTGACGACGACGTCCGGCGTGTAGAGCAGGCGCAGCTTGGCGAGGAACGTCTGGCGCGTCCCGATCATCCCGCCGATGCCCCCGCGGATCCTCTCCGGGATGATCACGGTCAGAAACGCGCTCGGTCCGATCCTGCTCCGCAACTCGCGGACATAGTCGTGGATGTCCTTCTGAAGGCTGCCTTTCGTCGGGACGATCTCCAGTGACGGAGCGTGGTCCAGCACCCGGCTCCACTCCCCGATCAGGCGCGGCGAGTCGTCGGGCTTGGCGAAGTGCACGCAGTGAAGCTCCGCTCCACGCAGCTCCTCCGCGTAGCCCAGCGCCAGCCTCTCCTCGTCGCCCGGCCAGCCGACGAGCATGACGACGTGGTGGCCCAGAGCCCGCTGGGGCCTGCCGCTGGGGTCCCTCAGGTGGACGGCGATCTTCCGGTAGTGCCGGTTGGTCATGTTGAGCAGAGCGCTGAGGACGGGGATCGCGACCACGACGATCCAGGCCCCCGCCAGGAACTTGGTGGCTACGACGATGCACAGCACGACCAACGTCACAGTCGCTCCCAGGCCGTTGATGAGGGCGTAGCGCCTCCAGCGGGACTCTTCGTTGCGGTGGTCCCACCAGCGCCGGACCATGCCGCTCTGCGACAGTGTGAAAGCGGTGAAGACGCCGACCACGTACAAATGGATCAGACGCGAGACCTCGGCGTTGTAGATGATCAGCAGCAGCGACGAGAAGACCGCCAAGCCGATGATCCCGTTGGAGTAGGCGAGGCGGTCGCCGCGGTTCATGAACTGCCTCGGCGCATACCGGTCCCGTCCGAGTATCGCGGCGATCCGCGGGAAGTCCGCGTAGCTCGTGTTGGCGGCCAGGATGAGGATCAGAGCCGTCGCCGCCTGGACCGCGAGGAACAGAGGGCCGTTGCCGAACACCCGGAGGGCCACGAGGGCGACGACCGTCCGGTGAGGGTGCTCGGTCGGTCCCTGGACGCGGTACAGGTGCGCGAGGACCGTGAGCCCGATGAACAGGACGGCTAGGATGCCCGCCATGGCGGCCAGCGTCTTGGCGGCGTTGCGATGGGCCGGCTTGCGAAAAGCCTGGACGCCGTCTGAGATGGCCTCCACCCCCGTGAGGGCCGTGCACCCGTTTGAGAACGCCTTCAGGAGCAGCACGAAGGAAAATGCCTGTGCCGCCTCCTCGGCCCCGTGGCCCCCGATGGGACCACCCGGGTCGTGTCCCATCACGAAGTGCTTTATGAGGCCCCAGGCGAGCATGCTGCCGATCAGCGCAATGAAGCCGTAGGTGGGGACGGCGAATATCCGCCCTGACTCCTTGACGCCTCGCAGGTTGAGGATGGTGATCAGGGCGACAAGCGCCAGCGCCAGCACCACTCGGCGCCCGTGCAGGTCCGGGAAGGCCGACACCACAGCGGAGACCCCCGCCGCCACGCTGACGGCGACCGTGAGGATGTAGTCGATCAGAACGGCGGACGCCGCGACGAGCCCGGGGGCCTTGCCGAGGTTGTCGTGGGCGACGATGTAGGCGCCTCCGCCGTTGGGGTATGCGTGGATGGTCTGGCGGTAGGAAAAGGAGACGACTCCGAGGACGCAGGTGATAAGGATCGCTATGGGGATCGAGAACTGCAGGGCCGCGGCTCCCCCGGCGATGAGAACCAGGAGGATTTCTTCGGTCGCGTAAGCCGATGAGGACAAGGCGTCTGAGGCGAACACGGCGAGCGCGACCTTCTTGGTGAGCCGCTCGTGCTCGAGCCCCGCCGTTTCCTTGGGGCGGCCCACGAGGATCGTCTTTGCATAGCCCAGCCGCGAAGGCATCGAGGGAGCTTAACCGAAGGTTTGGGGTGTTTCGCGGGGAGGGCGGGAGCAGCGATGTAGGGTACTTGCATGAGCCAGCTCGTACTGCTCATCCGCCACGCGCAGAGCCAGTTTCCGCCGCACCGGCTGGTCGGCTGGACCCCCGGAGTCGGGCTGTCGGAGCAGGGCCGCCAGCAGGCTTCGGACCTCGCCGGGCGCCTCAAAGGCGTGCGCCTCGCGGCGCTTTACTCCAGTCCTCTGGACAGGTGCCTGCAGACGGCACAGGCCGTCGCGGAGGGCCGGAAGCTGGAGGTCGTCGTGGAGGAGCAGGTGGGGGAGGTGAAGCTGGGGGCCTGGCAGGGACGTGCCCTTTCTTCGGTGGCCAGAACGCCGATGTGGCGGCTGGTGCAGTTCGTCCCGTCCCAGGCGCAGTTCCCTTCCGGAGAGACCATCCGCGAGCTTCAGCGGCGGGGGGTTGAGGCCGTCGAAAGCATCCGCGGCCGGCACCGCCGGGGGACCATCGCCATCGTCAGCCACGCCGACACCATCAAGGCCGTCGCGGCGCATTATCTGGGCATGCACCTGGACCTGTTCCAGCGCCTGGTAATCGCCAACGCATCCGTGACGGCCATCGGCTTCGGGGACGGGTTCCCGCGTGTCCTGCGACTGTCGGATACCGGCGCCTACGACGACTTCGTTCCCTCCGGACCGCGGTCCGGCGCTCCGCGACCGAGGGGGCGGTCCTGACGTCCCGGGTGGACTGGATAACTACCGGAGCGGTTGGGGAGCCGGGGGAAAGGACGTTCTACCTGCAGGCGAGCGTCGACGGCCAAGTGCTGACGCTGCTTTTGGAAAAGGAGCAGGTGGACGCGCTGTGCCGCCACGTCCAGGCCCTGCTCATCAGCATCGGCGAGGAGCAACCAGGCAAGGCCCTGCCCGCCCCGGTCGCGCCGGATCTGCAGGAACCGCTGGAGCCCCGTTTCCGGGTGGGGCAGATGGGGCTGCGCTTTGACCCCGACCGCGACCTGGTCCTGCTGCAGTGCCGGGAATTGAGCGAAGACGATGAAGAAGAAGCCGACGACGACGAAGACGACGTCGATGACCTGGACGACAACGAGCCTCTGGAGGAGGGGGAGGGCGTGTCCCTATGGGCGGCTCCCGCCCAGATGAGGTCGCTTGCCGTAGCCGGTGCCGCTGCCGTGGCGGCCGGACGACCTCGCTGCAAGCTGTGCGGACAGCCACTGACCCCGGAAGGACACTTCTGCGCGGCCCAGAACGGCCACCGCTAGACGGGGGCCACGGGGCACCCCTTCCCCGCGTGCTCCACCTGCTGAGAAGCGGCGCTCTGGAGCCGCTGGGATTCCTTCCCAGGGCCTCCAACGCGACGCTGCTGGCGCGGGTGCGCGATGACGAGCACGAGGCTCTGGCCGTCTACAAACCCCGGCGGGGAGAGTCGCCGCTGTGGGACTTCCCGGACGGCACCCTGTGCCTGCGAGAGCAGGCGGCCTGGGTTGTGGACGCCTGCCTGGGGTGGTCGATCGTTCCCCCCACGGTGCTTCGCGAAGCCGTTGCCGGGTTTGGCGCCGTCCAGCTGTTCGTCCACGAAAACGACTCGGTGGACCCGGACGACCTGTTGAAGACCCACCCGGAGGACCTCCTCCGGATCGCGGTCTTCGACGTGCTCATCAACAACGCCGACCGCAAGGCCGGGCACCTGATCGCGGATGGGCGGGGAAAGCTGTGGGGAGTGGACCACGGGCTCGGCTTCCACGAGGAGCCGAAGCTGAGGACCGTCATCTGGGCCTTCGCCGGGGACCCCATCCCGCCAGACCTCCTGCGCGACCTCGAGCGCTTCCAGGCGGACGAGTCGGTGGACGAGTCACTGGAAGCCCTCCTCAGGATCCAGGAGGTCAAGGCGCTGCGGGCGCGCGCCGACAGGCTGCTGCGCACCCGGCGCCTGCCGGACCCCGGGTCCGGCCACAACGTCCCCTGGCCCCCGTGGTGATTGACCTTTCCGTCCACGGGTAAGGACGCGCCGGAAATCGCTACGAAAAGGAGGAGAACTTGCTTCAGTACATCCTGGTCCTGGTTGTCGTGGGGCTGATCGCCGGGGCTCTCGCGCGCCTTCTGGTGCCCGGGCCCGACCCCATGAGCATCCCGGCGACAATCCTTCTCGGGGTAGTGGGGGCCATGCTCGGCGGGCTCGTAGGCAGGCTGCTGTTCAACGACAACGAGCCCGGCTGGATCCTTGCCGTCCTCGGGTCGGTCGTCGCCCTTCTGGTCTACCGCAAGGTCCGGTCCCGTAGCGCGACCCCGACGGCGCTCAGGTAGGGCTCAGGCAGGCTCCACGCACTTCGGGCCCGGCCCCGAGTCCGGCGCGGACGTTCTGGGGTTCGGCGTGACGAAGCCGGACCCCGGGTCACCCGTGGAGGCGTACCTCGCGAGCGCCCGGTACATTGCCGCGGCGACCGAGTCCTGGACCTCCGGCTGGCCGAGCAGTGTTTCCTCGGGCGGGTTGGAGATGAACATGACCTCGAGGATCACCGCGGGGACCCCGGAACGGCGCAGGATCGCGTAGTAGTCCTGCCCGCGTGCCGACGTCCTCCACTTGGCCCCCGCGTCGCGCATGGCCTTCCATTGAGCTCGAAGCGGCGTGAGGGACCTTACGACCTCCTCGTTAGCCAGTCCGGCCAGCCGCTTGGACTCGGGGGACCGCCGCTGATAGTAGGCCTCCGTTCCCGGCTTTTCGGAGGAAATCTCCGGCGCGGCGTTGCTGTGGACCGACAGCAGGGCATGCGCCCGCAGGGAGTTGGCGATCTCGGTGCGATAGCCCAGCTGCGCGTCGTGATCGGACTGCCTGGTCATGAACACCCTCGGGACCCCGTGCGACTTGCCCGCGACGACGGCCCCGGTGCGCTTGTCGATGTCCCTGGGAGCCCCCAGAAGCTCGTCCAGCCGGCGGGCCAGAGCCAGGTTCACATCCTCCTCGGAGGTCCCTGCCCGGCCCACGGCGCCCCTGGCGGATCCACCGTGGCCGGGGTCGATGACGATCGTGGCGTCCTGGAGCGAGCGGGGCTTGGCCGTCGTCGCGGGAGCGTGAAGCGTCACCTGTCCCTGCGCGACCCACCCCTTCGCCTGACAGGGCGACAGAACGGACAGGAACCCGCCGCTTCGCCCGCTCACCGGCAGGAGCACCCCCTGCCTGAGGCGGAACAGGACCTGGGCCGAGGCGTCGGCGGCCGAGCGCACTTCGGTGGTCCCGTTTGTGACCGCCACTCCCTTGCTCCCCTGCGGCGCCGGGGTCTCCGGAAGGACTTGAGGTGCGGCTGTCACCGGTGGATTCGATGCCGGGTCGGGTGGTGACAATCCAGCCGGGGAGGGGCTGGCAACCTCCCTCGCGGTCGTCGTTCCTGCTCCTCCGGAGGCCACGGCGGTCCCGGCCAGCAGGGCGCACGCGGCCGACAGGGCAACCGCCGCCCACTCCCTTCGCAGCATCCGTGTCATCGATCAAGCCTATCGGTGCGACCCGGCTCGGAAGGACCCCCGTCGCAAAAAACTTTTTCGTTCTTTACCTCGCTTCCGACCACCGCTAACGCTGTTGCGAACATTCACAATCCGCGCTGCGTAGGCGAAAATTCGGGGATTGACGCATCGCGAAACTCGCTCTACTTTGTCATTGTTCTCGGGCTGCAGACCGGGGACGAGGCCTCAAGGAAAATCGGTTGGGTTCGGGGGCAAAGGGGAAGGGTCTCCGCGCACCGGCCGATTTTTCCTTTTCCGGGGCGTGTTTCGGTGGAAAACCTGTGCAAACTGTGGATGAAAGCCTGCTGGGAGCGGGCCTCGGCATGCCCCTACGGGGCAGCTGATGAGGGGCCGGAGTCAACGACCCGGAGGCCACGCGCAATAAATTCATAGATCAGACGCTGCCCAGCGCGCGCAAAAATGCGCTGAAATTCGAGCCGGTATCAGCGCTTCAGGATGCTGTGGACTCGCTCCTGTAGGAGGACTCCGGAGCTTGCGCGGGGCATCTCCCCAGAGCACTGAGGACGACCTCCAGGTCGGCGGGCCGGACCCCTTCGCACCCGCGCATCAGGTGCAGCGCTGCTTCCAGGGCCTGTCTTGGGCCGGCCTCGCCCGAAAGGACCTGGGCCGGGTTCAGGAACACGACCCGGGCGAGGCGGCCGGTGGCGTTGTAGCCGAGGATGAGGCTGTCGCCCGCGTCAGCCGTGTGCCAGATCCGTCCAAAGCTGACGGTGAGGCTCGCGACGTTGTGGCGCCGCATCCACACGAGGCTCGGTACGCGCATCCGGCTCCCCTCCACCGTCCGGGCGACAGCCCGGACGCCCATGCAAGGGCATACGACGCACGCACAGAGTGAGCCATCTCACATCCGTGCCGGAAGCGGCCCCCATTGAAGGCCCTCCCGTACCGGCTGCGGTCAGGCGCTGGCTGCGATCCTGAGCACGGGAGCCTGAACCGCCTGGTCCTCCGGCCTCATCTCGCGCACAACGGTGGCCTTGGGCCACGTGCGCTTGATCATCCGAGCGACCTGGACGGAGCTGGTCCCATCGAAGGTCGCTCCGACGAGGACGGTGGCGGGGGCCGAGTCGAGCTCGGCGCACGCGTTGATGAGCTCCGCGATGTTCCCGGCTTCGCCGGTGACGGCCCAGCCGCGGTTTTCGAGAGCGGAACGCAAAAAGCCGCGCCGTTCGGCGCTGGCGTCTACCAGAAGGACTGTTGCCTGCTGCATGAGCGCACCTCCCCAGGTGTCTGCGACGTCTGCTGCGTACCTATCGACCGTCAAAACGCGTCCCGTCCCCGCTCCCGTCGGGTCAATTTCGAACGAGTTTCCGAACACCTGTTCCCTCCTGCAGCCCCACGGTGGGAGCGCGGGAGGCGCACCGGGGGGTCCTTTCGCGCGAATATGGGGCGCGGCACCTCCCCCGGGTGCCCTCTTTTCAGGATTCTGCGGGGACCGCAGACGAACTCAAGGAGGACACTCGATGCCCGAGGCCGTGATCGTTGCTGCCGGACGCACACCCATCGGCAGGGCCAAAAAGGGATCCCTGGTCGATGTTCGCCCGGACGACATGCTCGCTTACGTCATGCGCACGGTCGTGGAGCGGTCCGGGGCCGACCCCAGGCAGATCGCGGACACCTACGTAGGTTGCGGCTTTCCGAACGGCGAGCAGGGGATGAACGTGGCCAGGGTCTCCGTCCTGCTGTCGGGGCTCCCCGAGACGGTCCCCGCGACCACCGTCAACCGCTTCTGTGCCTCGTCTCTGCAGGCGATCCGGATGGGATACCACGCGATCCGCAACGGCGAAGGCGACGTCTTCCTTTGCGGAGGCGTTGAGTCCATCACGCGCGTGGACAACCTCCCCGGGGGCTTCGAGGCGCTCAACCCCGAGTTTGTCTCGGAGAAGCCGCCCTGGAACGTCTACCTGCCCATGGGGATGACCGCCGAGAACGTCGCTGACCGCTACGACGTGTCGCGCGACGACATGGACGAGTTCGCCCAGCGGTCACAGGAACGGGCGGTGGCCGCCCAGAAGAACGGGTTCTTCGAGCGCGAGATCATCCCGTACCCCAAGCCCGACGGAACCACCGTGGATGTGGACGACGGTCCGCGCCCGGACTCCACCCTGGAGAGGCTGCGGAGCCTTCAGCCCGTGTTCAAGCCCGACGGTGGAAAGGTCACGGCAGGCAATGCCTGTCCGCTCAATGACGGCGCCGCGGCCGTGGTGTTGATGTCCGAGGAGAAGGCGCGCGCCGAGGGGATCAAGCCGCTGGCCCGCATCGTCGCTTCGTCGGTGTCGGCCCTGGACCCCGCGATCATGGGGGTGGGTCCGATCGAAGCCTGCCGGACGGTACTCCAGCGAGCGGGGATGACCCTGGACGACATCGACATCATGGAGCTCAACGAGGCCTTTGCCGCACAGGTCCTGCCGGTGTGCCGGGAGCTGGGGATGGACCCGTACTCGGAGCGGTTCAACCCCCACGGCGGCGCGATCGCGCTCGGCCACCCGTACGGCATGACGGGGGCCCGCATCATGTGCACGCTCCTAAACGGCCTGCAGAGTCAGGACAAGACCATCGGTCTGGAAACCATGTGCGTCGGCGGGGGACAGGGGATGGCGATGATCGTGGAGCGTATGTCTTGACCGCCGCCGGCAACACGGGAGCCGACCCCGCTGCGATGGCCTCAGCGGGAGGCCAAGGCCTCGATGCCGCGGAGTCGCTGCTGGATCTCGTCGGCAACACGCCGCTCGTGCGCTTGGACCGTATCGGCTCGGGACTGCCGTGCACGCTTGTGGCGAAGCTTGAGTTCCTGAATCCCGGCGGCAGCGTGAAGGACCGCCCCGCGATGGCGATGGTGGAGGCCGCGGAGAAGGCGGGGAAACTGCAGCCTGGCGGGACGATCGTGGAGCCCACGTCGGGCAACACGGGCGTTGGGCTGGCCATAGTCGCGGCCCGCAGGGGCTACAAGTGCATCTTTGTCATGCCCGACAAGATGAGCCAGGAGAAGATCTCGCTGCTCCGGGCCTACGGCGCGGAAGTCGTGGTCTGTCCGACGGCCGTCCCGCCCGACCACCCCGACTCGTACTACTCGGTGGCGCGCCGTCTGGCGCAGGCGCCGGGTGCGTTCCAGCCCGACCAGTACCACAACCCGGTCAACCCCCTGTCACACGAGCAGTCCACCGGTCCCGAGATCTGGCGGCAGACGTCCGGAGCGATCACGCACTTCGTGGCGGGCATCGGCACCGGCGGGACCATCACCGGCGTGTCCAGGTACCTGAAGGCCCAGAACCCGGCGGTCCAGGTCGTGGGGGCCGACCCGGAGGGGTCGGTGTACTCCGGCGGCACAGGACGGCCCTACCTCGTCGAGGGTATCGGCGAGGACTTCTGGCCCACCAGCTACGACCCGGCCTCCGTGGACCGGGTGGTCATGGTCTCAGACCGCGACTCGTTTCTCACCGCCCGACGGATTACGCGCGAGGAGGGGATCCTGGTCGGCGGCTCTGCCGGCACGGCCGTCTGGGCAGCGCTGCAGGTCGGCCGCGACCTGGGGCCGGACGACGTCGTGGTGGTCCTGATCCCGGACTCCGGCCGCGGTTACCTTTCTAAGCTGCACAACGACGCTTGGATGTCCGAGTACGGGTTCCTAAAGGCTACGGGCCCAACGGTGGGAGACGTTTTGGCGCGCAAGGGCACGGATGTCCCGCCGCTCGTCCACGTCCACCCGGACGAGTCGGTCCGCAACGTCATCGAGGTGATGAGGGAGTACGACGTGTCCCAGGTGCCGGTGCTTTCGGAGGAACCCCCCCTTGCCGTGGCGGAGGTGGTGGGAGCCGTCCGCGACCGCGACCTGCTTGACCGTGCCTTTCGCGATGCGTCGGTGCTCGATGCCCCCGTGCGGGACGTGATGGGCCCGCCCCTGCCGACCGTCGGCGGCGGCGAGTCGGTGCTGTCGGTCGTCGAGCGCATGGAGAAGGCGCCGGCGATGCTGGTGGTCGAGGCGGGCCACCCTGTCGGCATCGTGAGCCGTTCGGACCTTCTGGAGTTCCTAGCGGGACAGCCGTCATGAGCGCCGGAGGCGGAGTGGGAACAGAGGGCACCGGCGGCGCCCACGGGCCCGGTGACGCGTTCACGGGGGCCGGCTTCGAGACGAGGGCGATCCACGTCGGGTCCGACCCGGACCCCACCACCGGCGCCGTGGTCACCCCCGTGTACCTGACGTCCACCTACGCGCAGGAGGCGGTCGGAAAGCACAAGGGGTACGAGTACTCGCGCACGGGCAACCCGACGCGCACGGCGCTGGAGCGGTGCGTCGCCTCTCTGGAGGGCGCTGACTATGCGCTCGCGTTCGCCAGCGGCCTTGCTGCGTCGGACGCCGTCCTTCGCCAGCTTTCGCCGGGCGACCACATCGTGATTCCCAACGACGCATACGGCGGGACCTTCAGGCTGGTCTCCCGTGTCTTCGAGCCTGCGGGTTTTCCGTACGCGCCGGTGGACCTGACCGACCTGGACGCCCTTGCGGCGGCGTGGCGCCCGGGCACGAAGCTGCTGTGGGTCGAGTCGCCTACAAACCCACTCCTGTCGGTGGTGGACATCCCCGCCGTGGCCTCCTTCGCGCGGGAGCGGGGCGCCATGTGCGTGGTGGACAACACGTTCGCCACCCCCTACCTCCAGCGGCCACTGGAGCTGGGGGCGGACGCGGTCGTGCATTCGTCCACCAAGTACCTCGGGGGGCACTCCGATGTCGTCGGAGGAGTGGTCGCGACGAACCACGAGGACCTCGCGACGCGTCTCGCCTTCACTCAGAACGCCGTCGGTGCCGTCCCCGGCCCCCTGGACTGCTACCTGGTCCAGCGGGGGATCAAGACTCTGGCCGTGCGCATGGACCGCTCATGCGCCAACGCAAGGGCCGTGGCCGAGATGCTCGAGTCGCACCCGGCCGTCGAGCGGGTGCTGTACCCGGGCCTGGACTCCCACCCGACCCACGCGGTTGCCGCGAAGCAGATGCGCGACTTCGGGGGCATGGTGTCGTTCATCGTCGCCGCGGGAGCGCAGGCGGCGGTGGACCTGTGCGGACGCACCCGCGTGTTCACGCTCGCTGAGTCACTGGGAGCCGTGGAGTCGCTGATCGAGCACCCCGGACGCATGACCCACGCCTCCGCCGAGGGGTCGCCGCTCGAGGTGGACCCGGCCCTCGTCCGGCTTTCAGTTGGAATCGAGTCGCTGGACGACCTGCTGGACGACCTGCGTCAGGCCCTGGACCGCGTCTCTTAACGACGCGACGCTGCCGACGGCGGTCGTTGTCCCGCGATTACGTCGAGGTAGACGGCCTCGGTATTGCGTGCGGTTTCGGTCCAGGTGAATCGGTCGAGGACGCGTTTGCGTCCGGCCGAACGCAGCTTCCGCCGGAGAGCTTCCGAGGCCAGAACCCGTCCGAGCCCCGACGCGAGCGCGGACGAGTCGCCCGCGGCAACCAGGACTCCCGCGTCGCCGACCACCTCCGGCATGGCCCCGGCGTCAGTCGCCACCACCGGCAGCCCGCAGGACATGGCCTCGACCGCCGGCAGGCAGAAGCCTTCGTAAAGCGACGGGACGGCGAGGACCTCGGCTTCCGAATACAGCTCCAGCAGCCGCCGTGCGGACACGCCGGGCTCGAAGGTCACGGCCTGGTCCAGGCCCAGCCGCCGGACCGACTCGAGCGTCGAGGGCGAGGGACGGCACACCGAGACCAGCGAGACGTCCGGACGCTCGGCCCGGAGCTTGGCCACAGCGTCCATCAGTACCCCGAGAGCCTTGAGCGGCACGTCCGCGCTGCACACCGACAGGATCCGCCCGGGCACCCGGGTCCTGGACCGGATCCTTCGGAACCTGTCCGGGTCCACGCCGTTGTGGACGACCTCCAGCCGGGCGGCGTGAAGTCCGAGCTCCCTGGCGACGTCCCGGCGGCCGGCCTCGGTCGGGACGATCAGTCGCGGGAGCCTGCGGGCGACCTGTTGCTGCATCCGGACGAACCCGAACCACCGGCGCATCCCGGACTTCGCCTTCGGGTCGTCCATGGACTCAAGGACGATCCTGCGGTCGATGGTGATCGCATGGTGGACCGTGGCCACAACCGGCACCCGCCGTGACACCGGCAAAAGCCCGTAGCCGAGGACCTGGTTGTCGTGCACCACGTCGTAGCGGTACCGGCCACCGGCGATCCACCGCAGCGCCCGGAGGCTGAAAGTGAGCGGCTCCGGGTACACACCGGCACTCATGGCCGACCATTCCAGCAGGTCCGTGGCCCCGGACGGACGCCGGTGCGGGCGGAAGGGGTCGTCCGGGCGGTACAGCTCGAGGCTCGGCAGCCTGACCAACTGCACGCGGGAGTCCAGGTCCGGGTACGGGGGCCCGCTCAGGACGTCCACCCGGTGGCCGCGGTCGGCGAGGGCCGCTGACAGCTCCTGGACGTAGACCCCCTGTCCCCCGGTGTGCGGGTGCCCCCGGTAGGTCAACATCGCAACCCGCAGTGGCGCGGTCCCGCCTTCCGGGGCCGGCACGCGGTCGTGCGCGAGCCCGGGCGCCATCACGGGTCGTTCTGCCCGGGCGGTTCCTCGTCTGGGTCCGGCAGGGGAGTAACTACGGGCGTTCTCGGCACCCTTAGGGTCCGCGTCGGTGTCACGAGGGGGGTCACCTCCGGTGTCGCTGTCACCGTTGGTGTTGCCGTCACCTTGGGAGTGGGCCGCGGAGTTGGTGCTGGAGTCGGCTCTGGAGTCTCAGGCAACTCGTCGAAGATGATGTTGCCGGGTGTCCGAAGGGACGGGGGCGGCGTCGTTTCCTCCGGCCCCTTGTCCTCGCCGAGCACTGAGACGAGTGCCACCGCCAGCCACAGAAGCGCGGCCACTGCAAGTCCGACTGCGGCGAGGCCCAGGATTCGTCCGGTCTTCGACGGCGGCGGCTGGCGGCGTCTGATCACCTGCGTCGAGGACGCGGTCGACGCGTAGCCCGCAGACATGGCCACGGTAGGAGCGGCGGCCACCGGCGCCAGCACCGTCGGCTGCTCGTCGGGGTTCAGGTCCAGCCCCGTGGCGGCGATTGCCGCGTCCATCTCGGCCGCCGACGCGTAGCGGCGGGCCGGGTCCTTCTCCAGCGCCCGGTTGACGACCGCATCCAGCCCCGCGGGGACGTCCGGCCTGCGCTCCCGGAGCGGCGGCACGGGGTCCCTCTGGTGTTGCACGGCGACGGCCACGGGCGTATCGCCGGTGAAGGGGGGAGTGCCGGTGAGGCATTCGTAGAGAAGGCAGCCCGTGCCGTACAGGTCCGAGGCCGGCGTCGCCGGCTGGCCGCTGGCCTGTTCCGGGGACAGGTAGGAGGCGGTGCCCATCAGGGTCCCGGTCTGAGTGAGCCCGGACACCTCCTCTAGGCCCTTGGCGATTCCGAAGTCGGTGACTTTGACGGTTCCGTCCGAAGCAACCAGGACGTTGCCGGGTTTCACGTCGCGGTGAACGAGGCCCCTCGCGTGCGCCTGGCCGAGCGCGGCGAGGATGGCGCGAGCGACGCGGGCGACCTGCTGGACCGGCATCGGCCCCCCCGACTTGAGGATGCGGTGGAGGCTCGAGCCGTCAACGAGCTCCATGACGATAAAGGGGGTCCCGCTGTCGCCGGTGTCGTAGACGGCCGCGACGTTGGCGTGGGACAAGGACGCCGCATGACGCGCCTCTCTGCGGAATCGCTCCACGAAGTCCGCGTCGTGGGACAGCCCGGGGTGAAGGACCTTGACGGCGACCTCCCTGCCCAGCAGCCGGTCCCGTGCCTTCCAGACGACGGCCATGCCGCCGGCGCCAAGCCGTTCGACCAGCTCGTACCTGTCTGCCAGCACCTGCGGTTCCATCGCGCCCTCCTGCGGCGCATGGTATCGCGCCGTCGCCGCCGCTCCCGCCCCGAAGACCGGGGACCAGTGCGGGCGCTTCCAGAGCAGGTTCGGGCTGGGCAGGAAATGACCCCTGGTCGCCGAACTCCTCATCCATGCAAGTCGTACGGGGGTTGGTGGCGCTCGTCGTCTGCGCTATGTCCGGCGTCACTCCGGCCGGTGCCTACCCGCTTGAGCGGGCTCCGGTGCTTGACCTCGGCGCCACCATGACCTCGACGAAACACCTCCGCGACGCCGAGCTCCTCGCCTCCGACAAGCCTTTTACCGTCCGGGTTCCCTTTGAATGGTCCGATCCCGCGCACGTCGCCGAGCAGCGAATGGAGGTCGTCAGAGCCGCCGCCGACAGAAACTGGCGGATCGTGGTCAATCTCCGGTACCGGGCACCCAAGAGCGCAGCGGGGCCGGAGCTGCTGAGCGGCTTCGGCTCGTGGGCCTCCGAGACCGCCTCACGCGTCGCCGCCCTGGCGCCCGCTTCATTCGACGTGAGCAACAGGCCCAACTCGCTGGTCCCCGACGATCCCGGGTCCGACCCAGCCTGGACAGCTTCGGTGCTGGTCGCCGGAGTGCAGGCCGTGTCTCAGACAGTTCCGGACGCCCGGGTCGGTTTCTCATGGCTGGCCACAGGCGACCCGGTCGAGGACGCAGCGTGGTGGGCCGTCATTCGGAGCATGGGCCGCGAGCTGCTTTCCCCTGTGAGCTTCGTCGACGTCCAGCTTTTCCCCGGGACGCTCACTGTCGGCACTCCATGGGCGCTCGGCGGTCCGCGGGACCAGGTAAGCCAGATCCTGCGCCAGACGAGAAGCATCTACATGCCGCGCGCAGGACTCGGCCCCGAGATCGACATCGAGGTCGGGGAGTTCGGGGGTCACGCCGGCCAGTACGACGACACCTTTCCGCTGGACGTGGCGCAGCCCGACGCGGAGGCCCTGATCGCTACACAGGCGGCTCAGCGCCGTCTGCTCGAAGCCGTCCTGGAAGGGGTCAGGGACGCTGCCATGTCGTCGCGCGTCACGTCCGCCGTCTGGACCTCGCTGGCAGACGAGGGCGGGTGTTCCCTGGCGAAGTGCTGGGGGCTGCTGACGGAGTCGGGGGCCCCGCGGTCGGCGTTTGACGAGATGCGCTACCAGATCATTCGCGCAAGCCTCGCCCGCAACTCCTAGAATCCCCGCGTGCCTTCGGCTGGCGCGGTCCCGGTGCGTCCCCGTGCCTCCTCGGCGCGCATGCCCTTGGCAGCTACCGCCGCGTCCGCTCTGCGTCCGTCAGGCCGGGTGCTCCTGATCGACATGGACCCCACGGCCTTGAAGCGAGAACTGAGAGTGCTGGGCAAGCGGTCCGGCGGGGTCGTGTCGGCGACCTTCGGCAGACCCGTCGCTCGTCGGCTGACGGTGGACCCGACCTGCCTGCCGATGAAGGACCAGTTGTTCGACGTGATCTCGCTGGAGCCCAGCATCGCCGTGGACCCGGTGCGCACCGCGCGTGAGCTGATCAGGGTGAGCCTGCCTGGAGGAACGATCGTCACAGCGGGGGAGACCGCGGCGAGCGCGGTAAAGCGCGCGCTGGTGACGCTGGGGTGCCGCCCTCTGCAACGGCCGAGGGATGCCGCCGTCCGGTTGCCCGGCCCCCGAGCGGGCGCGATGCCCGTCCGCACGACTGGCTTGCCCGGACTGACCGCTGCTCGCGTCCGAGCATGCATCGCCGGGCTGCCGGTCGCCCACGGGTACGAGGTCGTCGTGAAGCCGCTTCGGTACCGGACGCGTCCGCACGTCCAGGCCTTCTGCGAGTTCGACGCGCGCCTGATCACCATCCAGGTGCCTGTGCCGTTCCGCCCGTTCGTCGAGCGGGTGCCGTACCGCGCCAAACGCATCAGAGGGAAGGGACTTCGCTTCCGCTGGTTTGAAAGACAGCTGACCTTCGACGACCCGGAGACGCTGATCAGGTACCTGTACCTGCACGAGTACTACCACTGGTACCTGCGCGAGGTCCTCGGGAGGCCCAGCGCGGCGGAGACGGCCTGCGACCGCTTCGCGCTCCAGCGCATGTGAGCGCCTAAAGCGAAAGCACCGTCCGGATGACCTTGCCGGCCTGCATGTCCTCGAAGGCGTCGTTGATGTTCTCCAGGACCGAGCGCTGCGAGATCAGGCCTTCGAGGTCGAGCTTCCCGGCCCTCCAAAGGGACAGGATCCAGGGGATGTCGCGCCTGGGGTCGCACGACCCGTAGAAGCACCCGAGGACCTTCTTCTCGCCGAGCGTCAGGAACAGGCTCGGCAGCGACACCTCGTCGCCGAATGGAGCCACCCCGACGAAAACGGCGGACCCCCCGCGACGCGTCATGTCGTACACCTGGCGCTGGAGCTTCACGTTGCCGACGACCTCGAAAGCCGCGTCCGCGCCGCGGCCCTCCGTCAGCCCGAGCACCGCTGCGGCGGCATCGGTCTCCGAGGCATTGACCGTGTGGGTCGCGCCGAACCGCTGCGCCATCTCCAGCTTCCCGGCCACGGCGTCGACGGCCACGATCGGGTCGGCACCCGCCAGCCTCGCGCCCTGGATGACGTTGATGCCCACGCCGCCGCAGCCCACTACCACGACCGAGTCGCCGGGCCGTACGGACGCCGTCTTGACCGCCGCACCAACCCCCGTCAGGACCCCGCAGCCGACTACGGCGGCGATCTCGAACGGGACGTCGTCGGGGATCTTCACCACCGAGTTCTCACGCAGGACGGCAGCCTCGGCGAACGTCGCCGCGTTGATCGCGTGGTACAGGGTCTCGCCGTCTCGCGACAACCGCGAGGTCCCGTCCTCCATCAGGCCGAGGACCTGGCTGGTCTCGCACAGGTGAGCCTGGCCGCGGAGGCAGTAGAAGCAGTGACCGCAGATCGGCGACCACACCACGACGACGTGGTCCCCGGGGGCGACTGAGGCGACCCCCGGTCCGACCTGCTCCACGACGCCGGCGCCCTCGTGGCCCAGCACGCAGGGCAGGGGGTAGGGCAGCTTTCCCTGCTGCATCGACAAGTCCGAGTGGCAGACTCCGGTGGCGCGGATGCGCACGAGCACCTCGCCCGCCTTCGGCGGCGCCAGCTCGACGTCGGTGATGGTGACAGGCTCTCCGAAAGCCTGCAGCACGGCTGCCTTCATGTTCGCTCCTTTGGATGCGTGACGGAACACGGTAGAACACAGGTCGAACGCGCTGCGATGTGGGACCGGGGGCTGGCGGTTAGGTGACGTCCGCGGCGGCCAGGGAGACCACCTCGTAGGTGAAGGTGCCGCCGGGTGCGTTGTAAGTGACGCGGTCACCGATCTTCTTGCCGATCAGGGCTTGACCCAGTGGCGACTGGGGGGACAGCACTCGGGCTCCGGTCACCCTCTCCTCGGACTCGGCGATCACGTAGGAGTCCTCGAACTGCGGCGAGTCCACGTCGCGCACGGTCACCAGAACGCCCCGGCCGACGCTGGAGATGTCCTCGGGCGCCTCCATGACGACGGCACGCTTGATCAGGTCCTCGAGCTTTGCTATCCGGCCCTCCATGAGGGCCTGGTCCTGCTTGGCCGACTCGAACTCGGCGCTGTCGCTGACGTCCCCGAGTTCTCGCGCCGCCAGCAGTCGTTCGGACATCTGGCGCCTTCCGTCTTCCTTCAGCGACTCCAGCTCGGCGCGCAGGGCCTCGATGGCCGGCTGGCTGAGTATCGGGCGATCGGACTCTGTCACCATTTGACTCTCGCTTCTATCACTGGACCTCGTCCACCGGAAGGGCCGCGTCGTCCAGGGCCCTTTCGATGCGCTCCGCCAGGTCGGAGTAGTCCATGGCCTCGCTGGTGTTGCGCTGGTCGTAGGCGCGCTGCAGCAGTGAGTTTCGCAGAGCGTTGGCCTGCAGTGGTTCGAGCACCAGCGTCCCCTCGCGGTTCTTGATCGCGATGAGCACCGACCGCTCGACCTCCGCCAGCACCTCGGCGTCCGGCTCCCGCTTGCGGGCGGCGTTGATGGCTGCGGCGATGTCGCGCAGGCTCTCGGGATTCACTTCAAGGATCATGGTCCGAGCATACCCTCCTGCCTCGAAACCGATGCCTGCCGCGCAGCCGTCCGGTCCTTGGATCGATGGCCTTCGACGGTGGGGCCCAATGCCTGGGGGGCCGAGCCGGCGCCACACCGTGCTTCGGCGGGTTCCCGAGGAGGGCGTATCCGGAGGCGTCGTCGGATCGCTGTATGACTGAGCCCGTAGACAAGGGCGGCGGCTGAGCGTCCTCCGGGCGTTGAAGTGGTCAGCGGTTGGAAAACGAGGACGGAGAAGAGACATGGCCATTCTGGTTGATCGGGCGATTCTCGCGGCTCGCCGCGGGGAGCTCGAGGAGTTGGAAGTGTGTTTGGCGAAGTTGCGTCAGGCGGCTCCTACGACCGCGAGGGAACTCGAGGACAAGCTTCGCGGCATCGCCCGCTGCGTGAGGTCTCACCCGGCCTACCGCGGCGCGCAGTCGCAGCGCGCAGCTAGCTAGGGTCATCCCGCCCGGACGTACGGCGCCCGGGCGGTCGCTGCTAGTGCGTCGGCGCCTTTTCGATCTCGCGCAGACGCTGGGCCATCACGCGCAGGATCTTGCGCGCCACCGCCGGGTGTTTGTCCAGCAGCGTCGAGAAGCTGCGCCCATCCAGCACGTACAGCCGCATCTGGCTGTCCGCCGTCACTGTGGCCGCGCGCGGGCCTTGGTCCAGCAGCGACATCTCACCGAAGAAGGCTCCCGGGCCGAGCGTCGCCAGCTTCTTGTTTCGCAAGGTGACGTTCGCGCGCCCGTCGATGATCGCGAAGAACTCGCGGCCGGGCGCGCCCTCCTTTGTCAGTACCGCCCCCGACGGCACGTCCACCTCGTCGACGAGCGAAGCTATGTGCCCGAGCTCCTTGTTGGTGCAGGCCGAGAACAGGGACACGTTCTTAAGGACGTCGATCTTGCTCGTCTTGAACGGCATCAGCGACCCTCCGGGTTTCGGACACGCGTTGCCGGGATTGTACCGGCGACTCCCGAGCCCGCGACCGCAGCAGGACGTCTGCCGTGAGGCGCCTCAGGTGGCGCCTCCGTTGAGCGAGCGCTTAACATCGCCTCCCGAGACCTGCGACCGCTAGTGTGACCGAGCGCTTTTTTCGCACCGTCCGGAGTCGGATTGGAGCCATGAGCCAAGGCGAGCAGAGGCGACAGACGTCGGAAGGACCTCCAGCCGCGCTTGCGCTTGTGGAGGAAGAGCTCCTGTCGACCGAGGGGTTCCTGCTGGAATCCGTCTGGTCGGAATTCCCATTCGTGACCGTCATGGCCCAGCACCTGCTGCGCGCCGGCGGCAAGAGGCTGCGTGTGGCGCTGACCTACCTGGCCGCCGGCTTCGGGCGGCGCGACCCCTCGGCGGCCGAGTCGATCCGCAAGCTGGCAGCGGCCATCGAGCTCACGCACCTGGCGACCCTTCACCACGACGACGTGATCGACGAGGCCGACACGCGCCGCGGTGTGCCGTCGGTAAACGCCAACTGGACGAACACACTGGCCGTGCTGTCCGGCGACTACCTGTTTGCCAAGTCCTCCCAGCTGGCTGCCGAGGTCGGCGGTGAGGCCCCCGGGATACTGGCGTCGACGATCGCGGCGCTTTGCGAAGGCCAGGTTCGCGAGATCGAATGCGCCTTCAACGTGCAGAGGTCGATGGACGAGTACCTCAAGGTCATCGAGCTCAAGACTGCGAGGCTGCTGTCTGCGGCGACGTACCTCGGCGCGCGAGTGGGCGGCACCGACGACGAAACGGCAGCTTCGTTGCGTGACTACGCCACTTCGTTCGGCATCGCCTTCCAGGTGGCCGACGACCTCCTGGACTTCCTGGGAGACGAAGGCAGGACCGGCAAGCCTTTGGGCACGGACCTGAAGGAGGGCATCTACACGCTTCCTCTCCTGCACGCGATCAAGGAGGACGATGCAGTTGCGGAGATGCTCGGCAGCGGTGGGGATCTAGGACGCATCGTCGGCGCGATGCAGCGGACGGGATCGTTCACCTACTCCCGCGATGTGGCTCGTGGGTATGCCGACCAGGCCCTCAAATCGCTCCAGCCCATTGCGGACTCGCCCCACCGGCGCGCGCTGGAGGACCTGGTGGAGTTCGTCCTTCAGCGGATGCCGGTCTCGCCGGCCGCCTGAACGACGCCCCTGGCCGGGACCCGGAGGGGGACCGCCTCCAACTGAGGCAGCAGGGCGTCCGGCACGAGGCCCACGACCTCGGCCTCCACGATCTGCAGTCCTGCGTCGCGAGCAAGCTCGCTCGCTCGCTGGAACGCGAGCAGGGGACCGGTCGCATGCGGCTCGACCAGGTTCATCGACACCTGGACGAGACCGCGTGAGTCCAGGGCGAGGCCCAGGGCGCGGACCCCGGGCAGCGACCGGCTCCCGCCCGAGCTGGACCTCATCGTGGCCGCGACCTGCCTGGCTGCCTCCACAGGCCCCCGGAGGTTGACGTTGAAGGCGACCAGCGGCGGCCTTGCTCCCACGCAGACAACTCCCGCGGACGGGTGGGGCTTGAGGGGGCCGAGGTCCGGCGCCACCCCCGCGGCGATCTGCCTGCGCAGGTCCGGCAGCGATCTGCGTCCTGGGTGTGCGGCCCCATACAGGTAGACCGGCAGCCTCAGCCCGAGTGCCAGCTCCGAGGCCGCCTCGGCCGCCAGTCCGCGCGCGAGCTCTTCCTCGGAGTCCTGGACGAAGGGCAGAACGTCCAGGACGCCGGTCGTGGGATGTACTCCCCGGTGCGTGCGGAGGTCGAGCACCTCCACAGCACGCTTAGCCATATCCAGGCACGCCGTCAGGAGGGCGTTTCTCGACGTGCCATAAGTGAGGACGCTGCGGTTGTGGTCGGCGTCCGTGTGCAGGTCCAGCAACGGTGGACCGGGGCCCGCGATGCGCGAGACGACGATCGAGTCGCGGCCCTCGGCGAGGTTGGGGGCCGCGATCAGCACCCGGGTTCAGGCCGGACGGCGCCCGCAGAGGCTGTCGATGACCGCCTCGATCGCGGCATCGGACTCCTCGTGCCCTACAAGCGCGCATCCAAGCAGGACCTGCTCGGCCGGGTCCGAGGTGTCCACGACCAGTACGACAACCGCGCGCCGTCCGGCGAGTGCGGCCACCTGGAGGTCCACGAGTTCCACGGCACGCTCCTGTTCGAGCAGGTCACCCATGGCCTGCAGGGCGGCTCTCGCAGCCAGCCGGGCCCGGCCGACCGTGGCCGCTGATCCTGCGGCCTCGCCCGTGGATTCCCGGCCGTCGCTCTCCAGGCGCACCGTGCAGCTTGTGCGCGCCCCCTCAGCCACCCAGGTGACGGAGGCGACGCAGACAACGGGGGACGCGTTGACCGGGTTCAGCATCGCGGGGGGCGACTCGTCGAACTTCACGACGCTCACGACCCTGTAGTCCAGCTCGATGCCGAACTTGGCCATCGCGACGGT
>DATLNZ010000026.1 GCA_035536535.1 Actinomycetota bacterium
CGCCCTGGGCGAAGTGGACGACGAGAAGCCCTGCCGCCGGGAACCACGACGTGTGGGCCAGAAGGGGAATCCCGAACGGCCGGCCTAACCGGACGCCGCGCCTCAGCTGCATGGGGACCGTCCACGTTACCACCGGGGGCCGCCAGGTCACGCTTCTGGGCCGCCTCGGGGGCCGGGGACGTCGCCCACGGCCTTTCCGCTTCAGCCGGGGGCCGCGCTCACAGAATCCTCAGCCGAGGCAGCGCCTCCTCGAGCCGACGCCGGGAGTCCCGCTTTACGCGCCACGGCAGGCGGACGCTGTCCAGGTCCTGCATTCCGTGGAGGTGGACAAGTCCCGGCCCCCGGACCTTCGTGCCGGTCAGGACGAGTGCATCCAGGTTGGTCAGCCCGGCCAGATGAACGAGTCCTTCGTCGGTGATCGACGTCTCACCCAGTGACAGGTATTCCAGCGAGGGCGTCTGACCGATCGCCTGAAGTCCCTGGTCCGTCACCAGGGTGTCCCACAGCTCCAGGTGGTTGAGGTTCGGCAGGCCCGCGAGACAGCGCATCCCGGCGTCCCCCACTTTGGTCCCGGACAGGTCGAGCCAGAACATGCGGTCTATCTCCCGCAGGTGGACGAGCTGTGCGTCGTCGAGATCGGGGCTGTTGGCCTTTAAGCGCCAGACAGGCAGGTTCCGAAGCTCCGACAGGTCCGGCCCTCGGGCTTCCAGGCTCAAAGCCCTGTGGTACCTGTCGGCTAGCCGGTGGAACGGCTCTCCCATCGTGCGGGTGAAGATGACTCCCGCCTTCGGGAACAGGTCGAATCCCGGCGGGACGGGCGGCGGCTCCCATTGGTCATGCGGATCCGCAAGCCCGACCTCCAGGTCATAGGCGGCCCTGGCGTCGGAATCGCCGAGAACCCTCCACGCAGCGAGCACCTTGTTCAGCCGTGCGCTGGCTTGCTGCGGATCAAGGTCCGATGATGCGTCGGGGTGATATCGGCGCACGAGGTCGCGGTACGCAGATCGGATCCGCCCGTACGAGGCTCCCGGTTCTACGCCGAGGACGTCGTAGTGGTTAGGAGAGGTCGCTCCTGTCAACCGGCCCTCCCGATCGTCCGACCTGCGCACGCATCTGCCTGAGGGCCGTCGACGTTATCACCGCAACCTCGCGTCATCGTCCACGGCACCCGGCGAGCCGTCGCTTGGGAGCCGCTACGATGGGTCGGCCCTAGTCGGAGTGGCGGAATGGCAGACGCGCATGGTTGAGGGCCATGTCCCCGCAAGGGGGTGGGGGTTCAAGTCCCCCCTCCGACACGAACCCTGAGTACACCGGGGTCCGGCTGACACTCCACCCGGATCCGGGCCTCCCCCGGCTCGTACCGCAGGCGCACGCCGAGTGCGTCGTAGAGCTCTCGCTTCCCGTCCGACCTGGCGGCGGTGCTCGACGCGGCGCAGGGCGGCACGGACCTGCTCTCGGCGCGGCCGTCCCGGACGTGCTCGGGCCCCTTCGGCGCGGGTGAGCTGGCGCGACCACGCGGCGGATCGCTCAGCCGCGTCGTGCCGTGGGATGCGACTGGAACGGTCGGTGAAGTGGAGGTCGTGGCCGAACTGATCGTGCCTGGGCAGCCCGACCCGCCCTGGCAGAACACAAGCGCACGACGAGCCACTCAGTCCTCATCTGACAGCAGTCTGCCTCCGCCCATCTCGGGCGCTGTTCCGAGGCGCACAGCCGGGGGATCTACAGCAGCCTCAACCGAGGAAGGGCCTCCTGAAGCTTCCTCCGGTCCCCCCGTTTCACGCGCCACGGGAGCCGGACGTTGTCGAGGTCCTGCATCCCGTGAAGACATGCCAGTCCCGGCCCCTGAACCTGTGTCCCGCTGAGGACGAGGGCCCCCAGGTTCGTCAGCCCTTCCAGGTGCGCGAGCCCCTGGTCCGTGACGGAGGTTTCCCCGAGAGACAGGTACTCCAGCGACTTGATCTCGCCGATGGCGCGCAGCCCCTCATCGGTGACCCGGGTACCCATCAGGTCCAGATGGTTCAGGTTGGAAAGCTGAGCGAGGTGACTCATGCCGTCGTCACCTACCTTCGTCCCGGCCAGATCGAGCCAGAACATCCCATCCATGCGCCGGAGGTGAACGAGCTGGGAGTCATCCAGCTGGGAGTGGTTGACCTTCAAGCGCCAGACGGGTACGTCGCCCAGACCGGATAGGTCCGGCCCCCGAGCCTCGAGGCTGAGCGCCCTGTGGTAGCGGTCGGCCACACGGTGCAGAAGTTCGCCTTCCGTCCAGCTGAACATGGTGGCGGCCTTGGGAAACAGGGCGAAGCCGCGCGGGACGGGTGGCGGCTCCCACTGCCTCATGTCGTACGCGTTCGGTGCGCCCAACTCCAGGTCGTAGGCCGCTCGAGCCTCCGGGTCGCGGAGCGTGTACCAGGCGGCGAGCACCTTGTCGAGTCGGGAGGCGGCTTGCTGTGGATCAAGGTCCTGTGCGGCGTCGGGGTGGTACCGGCGGACCAGCTTCCGGTACGCCGCCCGGATGTCCCCGTAGGAGGCTCCGTGAGGGAGGCCGAGGACGTCGTAGTGGTTCGGCAGCTTCGCTTCCTTCACTGCGCTCCCTCCTGAGTCATGCTCCGCGAGCCACTGCGTGATCCTGGATCCAGGCATCGATCCGCTCCCACCACTGGTACAACCACTCGATCAGCTGCTCCTCTCCCTTCGGGACCTCAGCGGCAGGAAGCCGCCAGTAGCGCGAGTGGACCGGGTGGTCCAGGGGGATGCTGCTCCACAGCTGCTTCAGCGTCCCCAGGTCCTCCAGGACCGAATGCGCCACGAACACGACGTCGGCATCGGGAGCGCTTTCGAGGGCGGCCATGACGCCACCGTGCCGCGGAGGCAGGACGCGCTTCATGCCCTCCGCGCGATCCGCCGCCCTCCCGTGGCCCTTACGCCGTAGATATTCGATGGCTCGCCTGCGCACGCGCGGGGTGAAGTCCTTTCCTTCCGGGAACAGCACGAAGGCGTCCTGGTCTCCCATCCCGCGTGCGAGGTCCGCGATGGCTTCCAGGTAGATCTCGCGGCGGGAGGGATCGTGGCGGATGAAGCGGTTGGGCACGCGGTTGAGCATGACGTCGTACAGCGGCTCCCACTGGAGCTTCGACAACATGACGATGCGCGGCCGCCGGCCGTAGCCGACCAGGATCGTGCCTATCAGAAGCAACGAGTTCCCGGGACCGGCGTGCCGGCTGAACACCAGGACCGGCCCCGGCCGGGGCGCCGGGGGGTCCTCGATGTGAATCCTCAACCGGAACAGCCAGCGCGCGAAGCGGTCGGTTGTTCTCAGCCACCAGGCCATGAACGCGTAGTGCCATGCCTGGACACGCTCCGAGCGCATCCACAGCCCGAACCCGCTGCCCACCCACAGGACAAACATCGCCGCGAAACCGACCACCTCCATCGCCAGGTAACAGAGCGCGAATCCGACCAGCCGCAGCGTTCGCCAGTTACCCGGAAGAACGAGGTCGGCCACGGCGGCCGCGGCCAGCAACGCCGGAGACAGCGCGAGCAGCGCCAGCGCGATGGCCAGCGCAAGGGGGACCAGCACCAGCCGTCGCACGATTCGCGGTGGTACGTGGTCCACTTCGGCCCCCTATGGCTCAGTCCGCAGGCGTCAGCTTCTCTGCCAGATAT
>DATLNZ010000027.1 GCA_035536535.1 Actinomycetota bacterium
CGTCCAGCTTCAGCGTCTCCGGCTGGACCAACGGACGACTGAGCCCCGCCACCGCGTTCTTCGTCACCACAGCCATCCTCGAGTCGCCCTTGATCCGCGCCACCTCGGGCTCGTCGATCGCAGTCACCTCGAACCCCGACACCAGGGAGGCCGTCGTCGCGAGCGTGACCGTCTGCTCGCCCAGAGAGGGCAGGACCTGTTCTATGTAGCCCAAAAAGGCCGGGCTGGGCCCTACCAGCAGAACCCCCCGCTGCTGGAGCAGCGCCCGATGCGTGTAAAGCATGTAGGCCGCCCGGTGCAGTGCGACGGCGGTCTTTCCCGTCCCCGGGCCCCCTTGGACGATCAGCACCCCTTGAAGGGGAGCACGTATGACCTCGTCCTGCTCGGCCTGGATCGTGGACACGATGTCGCGCATGCGTCCGGTCCGGGACCGCTGCAGGGCCTCCATCAGAGCTGCCTCTCCCACCAGCACCATCCGGCCATCGGACCGGGGGGCGTCCAGCAGTTCGTCGTCGATCCCCGTGATGACCGGGCCGCGGGTCATGAAGTGCCTTCTTCGCGACAGGCCCATGGGTGACTTCGGGGTCGCCCGGTAGAAGGGCTCGGCGACAGGCGCCCGCCAGTCCACGACCACAGGCTCGTGGGTCTCGTCGTGGACCCCCACCCGTCCTATGTAGAACGTCTCGTGGTCACACCGGTCGATGCGCCCGAAAACCAGCGCCTCGTCGCCCAGATCGAGCTCGGCGAGACGCCGCAGCCCGCTGTCGACCAGGATGTCGCGCTCGAGTTTGGCCGAGGGGGTGGATCCCGCCCCCCAGCGCATCAGGTCGGCCGGGATCCTGCGCGCAGCCTGAAGCATCTCCTCCAGGCGCGCCCGGGCCCGGTCCACGTAGCGTTGCTCACGTTCTATCTCCGGATGGATGACACCACCTCCTCGGCCATTCGACCGCGCAGTATGCGGGAGCGGGGGCCCTTGTGGGAAGGGGGGTGGGTTCGGGTAAAATAGAGATGTACCCGCGGCGCCAGCGGCTATGATCCGTCGCTGTGAAAGCCTTCGATCTCATCGACTCCGGGCGCAAGCGCCTGCTGCAGTCCCCCGAGGTCACCCGGCGTGGCGACGAGCGGGACCAGGCCGCCCAGATGCTCGAACGGGCTATCGGGCTCGTCCCGGATGACGACGACGAGGTGCCGGCGGCCGCGGTCCGGCGCTATGAGCGGCTCCTCGATCGCCGCGCGTCCGGAGAGCCGCTGGCGTACATCCTCGGGTACATCGAGTTCCGCCACCTGCGCCTGGGAGTGCGGCCGGGGGCGTTCATCCCGCGCGGCACGTCGGAGTTCTTGGCCGAATCGGCCATCCGGCGGACCCGCGGCAGGCGCGATCCCATCGCCATCGATCTGGCCACCGGCGTCGGTCCCGTGGCGCTGTCGGTCGCGGAGGCGGTCCCGGGGGCCGAGGTGCACGGGACGGACCTGGCGCGCGAGGCCGTCCTGCAGGCGCGTCGCAACGCGCGCGAACTCGCCCTGGACAACGCCTCGTTTCACTGTGGCGACCTTTTCGCGCCCCTTCCCCGTCGGCTGCGGGGAGGGACGAACGTCATGACCGTGCACCCGCCCTACGTGCCGCGGCACGAGGTCAAGCTCCTGCCGGCGGAGATCCGCCGGTTTGAGCCCGTGGACTCTCTCACCGACCGCTCCCCCGACGGCCTCGGGCTCGTCAGCAGGGTCGTGGCGGAGTCCGGCGAGTGGCTTACGTCCGGAGGGTGGCTGCTGATGGAGGTCCACCCCTCGGACACCAGGGTCATCTCGCGGATGCTGCGCGACGAAGGGTTCGGCGACGTCCGAAGCGTCAAGGGGCCGCTGAAATGGACGCGCGTGGTGACGGCCAGGGCGTGAGCCCCCGCGCCGGCCGCCGCTGGCTGGACGAACTGCCCCGGGACCTGCGCGCCCTGGTCCGCCGCTCCCCTCATCCCGACTGGCTCACGCCGATGGCCGCGACCCTCACGCAGGACCGATTTTCCCACCCCGGGTGGATCTTCGAGCGGAAGCTCGACGGGATCAGGTGCCTGGCCTTCAAGAAGGCCGGCCGCGTGCGCCTGCTGTCCCGTAACGCGCTGCCGCAGAACGCCGCCTACCCGCACATAGCCGAAGCGGTGGGGGCCCAGGAGGTTGAGGACCTGGTCCTGGACGGAGAGGTGGTGGCAACGAGAGGCGGCGAGTCGGGCTTTAAGCTGCTGCGGGGAGCCGGGGGGCCGAGGGCCACGGTGGCGCTCCACGTCTTCGACATGCCCCATCTGGAGGGGCATGACTTGACCCGGCTCCCGCTTCTTCAGCGCAAGGCGCTATTGGAGGCGATCGTGCGCTTCGACGCGCGGATCCGCCCCGTGGACCGCGTCGTGGGTGACGGCGAGAGCCTGTACCACCGCGCCTGCGACGAGGGCTGGGAAGGCGTGATCGCCAAGCGGGCCGACAGCGTCTACGTCCAGAAGCGGTCGCCGGACTGGCTGAAGATGAAGTGCGAGGCGACGCAGGAGCTGGTCGTCGGCGGGTTCACCGATCCCCGGCGCAGCCGCGTGGGTTTCGGCGCCCTCCTAGTCGGCCACTATGACGGCGACGACTTCGTATTCGCGGGCAAGGTCGGGACGGGTTTCGACAATCGGCTGCTCGTCGAGCTGCGCGACAGGCTCGGGCGACTTCAGATCCCGAAGCCGCCGTTCACTATGGGGGCCGGGATACCACGGGCTGCGGTGTGGGTCCGTCCGGAGGTGGTCGTCCAGGTCGCCTTCACCGAGTGGACCGTGCACGGAAAGCTGCGGCACCCGCGGTTTCTGGGCCTCCGGGAGGACAAGCGACCGCGGGAGGTCGTCCGGAAAGGGCCCTAGAGGGGGCGCCGGTTAGGCGCAGCCCCAGGGCCGCCAGCCCTCGGACTGGAAGAGCTTCCAGGCGATTGCAGTCTGCTGCGCGGGGCTGGCGTCGCGTGGATCGCCTGAGCCGCCGCTGCGGGTCCAGGTGTCCCGGTGGAACTGCCACAGCCCCAGGTACATGCCGTTGGAGGACGTTATCCGGGGATTGAACGTGCCTCCGGTCTCACACGACACGACGGCCAGAGCCTTGTTGTCGTCGCCCGGCCAGGCCTGAGCGATCTCGGCCTTGACCTGTTCTTTGTTGTACGAAGTCTGCTTCGGTGCACTCGTAGCGGCGGCCTTCTTGGGCGCCGCGGTGGGTGCCTTGGTGGCCGCGGCCTTTGGCTTGGGGGCGGTGCTGGCCTTGGGCTTCGCCGTGGCCGGACGGGCGGTCTTCGCAGGGTGGCTGTGGGGCTTGGCCGTCGTGGCCCTTGGGGACTTCTTGGTGGTCGTCGCGGTCTTCGGCTTGGGCTTGGACGCGGCAAGCGACATGGCCACGACCGGTGTTTCGACGGCAGGTTCGGGGGTCGCTTCGACCGCCGGCTCGGGGGCCGGGGTTTCGTGCACCTCCGTCACGAAAGGAGCGGGACCGGAGATGGAACGGACCACATGGGCCCGGGGCTTGTGGAGTCCGGCGAGCCCGCCGCCGCTGAGGACGAGCGAGACCAGAACCGGATACAGGAGTCGACGCACGGGTCCGAGTCTATCCGACCGAGGGGGCCCCGCCACCATTCGTCGCGAACACCTGTTCGCCCCCCCCGTACGAGCTAGGACACGATGTTGATGAGCCTGTCGGCAACGTGTACGACCCTGCTCGGCTCCCGGCCGGACATCGCCCGCGCCACCTTCTCCAGGCACATGGCCGCCGTTAGGACCTCGTCGCGCCCGGCTCCGACTGGGACCGTGACGCTGTCGCGTGTGCGGCCGTCCACCTGGACCACGACCTCAACCTCCTCGACGGCGCAGGCCGATGGATCCCAGTCGGGCCAGAACTGCCTGTGCACGGAGTAAGGGCCGCCGATGCTCTCCCACAGTTCCTCGGCCACGTGCGGGGCGAACGGCGCCAGCATCAGGACCACGTCCCGCCTCGTCGCCGCCCACTGGTCCGAAGTCATCCGCGCGGACTCACGCCCCGCCCAGCGCACCAGCTCCATCAGCGCCGAGATCGCGGTGTTGAACTTGCCGGCCTCGATGTCCCCGGTGACACGCCGGATCGTCCGGTCGACCGTGCGGGTATCCGTGCCCGGCCCCGGGACGTGGTCCGACGTCACCAGCCTCCACGCGCGCGACAGGAACCGGGCGGCCGCCGCTACGGTGTCCTCCGAGTACTCGACGTCGTCGGACCAGGCGCCCAGGAACAGCAGTCCGACCCGGACGGCGTCAACCCCGTAGCGCCCGATCGGCTCCTCGGGCGCGATCACGTTGCCGCGGCTCTTGGACATCTTGGCCCCCGACTGGATGACCAGCCCGTGGAAGCTCAGCCGCGGAATCGGCTCGCGGGCAGTCGTCAGCCCCAGGTCGTGCAGCGCCATCGACACGAACCGGGCGTACAGGTGGTGCCGTCGGACGTGCTCGGGCCCGCCCTCGTAGCGGTCCACCGGCATGACGCGTGCGATGCGGGCGGTGTCCCAGGGGCGGTCGTCCAGATCGGTGCACGGGTAGCGCAGGAAGTACCAGGACGAGTCCACGAACGTGTCCAGCACGTCTGTTTCGCGCTGCGCAGGCCCTCCGCAGGAGGGGCAGGAGGTCCGGACGAACTCCTCGCATGCGGCCAGGGGGCCGCGACCGGTCCCCGACGGCCGGATCTCGGCGATGTCCGGCAGGACGACCGGCAGGTCGCAATCCGGCACCCGGACCTCGCCGCACCCCTCGCAGTGGACGATCGGGATCGGCGGTCCCCAGAAACGCTGCCGGGACACCAGCCAGTCGCGCAGCCGGTACCGGACGGAGCTTCGTCCGTCCCCGTGTTCGTCAACCTCCTCGGAGCGGCCGATCCAGTCCCGCTGCGCGCGCTTGGCCCAGTCGGGCCAGTCCAGGGCGTCCAGGCCCCCGGACAGCTCCTCGGCGTATGCGGTCGTGCGCAGAAACCACTGGCTCATCACCTTCTCGGCGACCTCCGAGCCACACCTTTCGCAGCGGTCGGCGTCCACCTGCTCGTACGCCAGCACGGTCAGGCACGAAGGACACCACAGCGCCGGAGCCTCGGCCCGGTAGGCCAGCCCGGCCTCGTGCAGGCGCAGGAACACCCACTGGGTCCATCGGTAGTAGTCGGGATCTGACGTGGACAGCACGCGCGACCAGTCCCACCCCGCGCCGATGGACTCCAGCTGCCGCCTGAAGTTGGTCGTGGTCTCCGCGATCAGATCCCGCGGGTGGCGACCGGACTTCAGCGCATAGTTCTCGGCGTTTATCCCAAACGAGTCGAACCCGATCGGCTGAAACACCTGCCGCCCGCGCATCCGGTGGTAGCGGCCGACGACGTCGGCGCCCGAGTAGGTCCGGACGGCGCCGACGTGCAGGCCGGCCGCCGACGGGTAGGGAAACTCGACCAGGTTGTAGAAGCAGCCGCCGGGAGCCGCCAGGTCCGCCTCGTACAGCCGGTCGCCGGCCCACCTGTCACGCCACTTCGACTCCACTGCCGCGGTGTCGCAGGTCCTGCCTTCGTCCATAAAAGCCCTCCCGTCGAATCCAGCCCAACGAAAAACCCCCCGGCCGGATCGGCACGAGGGGTCGGCGAGCGCCAGAACCGCGGCGCCCGCCGCTACGTAAGAAGGAGGCTGCAGGAGAAGGGCTTCATGGACTCCATCGTCACACCCGAGTCAACTGCCCCGGACGCAGCCACCGCTCCCTGTCGATCGCAGGGAGCGGTGGTCACGCGCGATGAGGCTACCCCAGCACGACCACCAGGACGACCCTGTCGCTGCCCACCAGGCCGGACCCACTCGTCGCTATCGCGTCGATGGTCTGCCGGCCGGGGCTGGTCGCGTTGTAGGTGAACTGGTAGGTGCTGCTGGCCGCGTTGTAGGTGACGAGGTTCGGGTCGACGCGCTGCCCGTTGACCCTGAACTCAAAGGCCGACACGGCCGACGGTCCGGACGTGACCTTGGCGCGCAGCGTGATCGGTCCCAGCACAGCCGGCTCCTCCGGCCCAGCGGGGATCTCGTTGCCGTACGCGTAGGTGTGTCCGGGGGACGGCTTCAGGAACTCGACCTCCGGGACGCTGGCGTCCACCAGCCAGGAGATCGTCGCCGGTGACGGGTCCACCTTTCCCGTGGGGCTGGTCGACCGGACGGAGAAGGTGTGGGTGCCATCCTGCAGGCCCGAGTACGCGGCGGGCGAAGCGCACGGACCGAAGGCGCCTCCGTCCAGCGAGCAATCGAAAGCAGCCTCAGGATCGGTGGACCGGAAGGAGACGTTCGCGGTACGGGACGTGGTCGCGCCGGAGGGTCCGGAGACGATGCTGGTGTCCGGGATGGCGTCCTCGACGAGCGACACGTGGAGGTCGAGCACCTCGGGCGGGACCCCCACCATCGGGCTGACCTTGGTCCTGAACCCCTCGGCCCGCACGACGATGTAGTAGCAGCCCCTGGCCACGTTCCAGCCGTAGATGCCGTTGGCGTTGGTGATGAACGGGTTGACCCTCGGCTCGATGAGCCCCGACAGCGGGTCGGACGGCTCGCTGAGCGACGGGTCCGATGGCGGCGGCTGGGTCCATCCCTGCGACGACCGCGTCAGAGGCGTCTGGCAAGTGGTGGGGTCGTCGTCGGCAAACGTCTCGGGCGTGTAGGTCGGGACGCGGTACAGCGTGACCTCGGCTCCCGGTATCGGGATCTCAGGAGTCGTGGACGACGACGCCGAGGAGGCGGACATCGAGTCGGTCGAGGAGGCGGACATCGAGGCCATCGGAACATCCATGGCCGACGCTCCGGATGCCGGAGGCACGTACTTGGAGATCAGTCCCGTGGGGTCGTAGAGCTCGATCCCCCCCAGCACGTGCTCCGCCGAGGTGGCGCCGCAGGTCCAGAAAACGCTGATCGGACCCTCGACCAGCTCGGCGGCGGGAATGGTCGCCGTGAAGCTCCCGCTGCCCGGAGGCGTCTCGAGAGCCGGGTAGGGGGTATCCCCCAGCAGGACGGTCACTGACTGTGGGGAGACGGACCCGGTGCACGTGGGACGGGCGATGACCGTGAGGTCGGACCGGTCGTGGTTCGGGATCGCGAAGACGCGCTTGCCGTTGCCGTCCAGCATCGTGCTGGAGGTCTCCGAGACGACCTCGAACTCCGGCTCCCCCGGCGCCGGCGGCGCCGTGACCAGAAGATCGGCGGTCCCGCTGAGGCCGCCGCTGAGGCCGGTCACGGTGTGGGGCACGGGCAGGTCCACGTTGCAGGTCGCCCCGACGCAAGCGCCGTCGGGCTGGATCGAGAAGATCGTGGAAGAAGTGACGTCGGTGCCCAGAGAGTTGCCGAACTGGTCGGCGGTGTGGGCCACGTAGGTCTGTGAGGCGTCGACCCCGATCGTGGTACTCCTGGGACTCAGGGCCAGGCTCGCCGTCGAACCGGGAACCTCCTTGAGCCATCCGAAGGAGGTGGGGCTTGCGGACCCACAGGGGTGGATGTCCGCGATCACCGAGGTGGAGGCTGGGTCGTAGCAGAGGGCCCCCTGAGCCAGAGGCGTCCCCTGGGCCGGCCTCACCGAGACGCCGCTGAAGCGGACGGTGTTCTTGTTGCCGGCAGCGGCGCTGGACGAGCAGACGAAGAACTGAATCGCGCCGGGCGCCGGAGTCACTGCGATCTCGCTTGCTCCACCCCCGGTGCACGCGGCAGTGGGCCAGATCTTGAACGAGTTCTGGCTTGGATAGGCGGCCGATGTCTTGATCTGGACCGACTTGGCGGCCGTGCGGTAGGCGAACCCGGAGGGGGCGCTGATGATGATGCTTCCCGCCCCGATCTGGCCCGCCGCAGACTCCTGCAGCGTCGGCCCCTTGAGCGACGTCCAGGCGCCGCTGGCAAAGGTGTCGGCGGAGATCGACTCGCCGCCGGTCGCGGCGCGGACACGGGAAGGGTCACCGTGTGTCGCGGCCGCCGGTCCCCCGGTGAGAAAAAATGACCCGATTGCAAGCACGAAAATGCAGATCTTCCTGTTCATTGCGCCCCCAGCGTTTGCGGAGTCCGGAAACCGGTCTCCAGTTAGATTCGCCATTGTGGCCTTCTTTCCTCCCGAAGTCCAGACATCCTTGGTGCCTTCCAGGCCTGGTCCACGGCGGGTTGATCACCCGGGCCGGGGACGCGGCTTGTCCGCATTGTGACGCGGGAGTGACCGGCGGTCTGTGGCAGAGTGCACACTCAGCGGGTGCAGTTTTGGGCTGGGCGGCCGGCCCTCCAGTCCAAGATGGCCGCAGCTGGAGCGCTTGAACGATGGACCTCCTGTCGCCGTACGTCCCCAGGCTCCTGCTGGAGTGGGGGCAGTCCCAGCCAGCAGAGGCGTGGCGAGAGGTCGACGCGACCATGGTGTTCGTGGACGTCTCCGGCTTCACGGCGATGTCCGAGCGGCTCGCGCGGCGGGGCAAAGTCGGCGCCGAAGAGGTCATGGCCGTCATCAGCACGACCTTCGAACAGCTGCTGGAGGTCGCCTACGGCGTCGGGGGCGGGCTGCTCAAGTTCGGCGGCGACTCCCTCCTGTTGTTCTTCTCAGGCGAAAGCCACGCGGCCCGTGGCTGCTTCGCGGCCGCCGGGATGCGCAGGACGCTGAGAACGGCCGGCCGGATCACGACCTCAGCGGGCAAGGTGACGCTCAGGATGTCGGCCGGTGTCCACTCGGGGACCTTTCACCTGTTCCTGGCCGGCAACTCCCACCGCGAGCTGGTGGTCACCGGTCCGGGCGCCAGCGCCACCGTGCGGGCGGAGTCCGGAGCCTCGGCCGGCGAGATCCTTCTGAGCGCAGGGGCCGTCCGCGCCGCCGATCCGCGCCTGCTCGGCGAGCCGCGTGAGGGGGGGAGGCTCCTTGGGAAGGTTCCGGAGGCACCACCTCCCGTCCCGGCCCCCCCGGTGTCAGGAGAGTCCGTCGCGAGGGTTTTCGTCCCGCAGGCGATCCGGCGGCACATCGAGGGCGGCGGAGCGGAGGCCGAGCACCGGACGGTCGCGCTGGCGTTCGTGAAGTTCTCGGGGATCGACACGCTCATTGCCAGTGAAGGCCCGGCGGAGGTGGCCGGGCGGCTGGATCAACTCGTCACGTGCGCCCAGGAGGCGGCGGACGATCACGAGATCACGTTCCTGTACACCGACATCGACAGCGACGGAGGCAAGGTCCTGATCTGCTCGGGAGCCCCTCGCACGTTCGACAACAACGAGGAGCGGGTCCTGCGCGCGGTGCGCAGGGTGATGGACTCCGGAGTCCCGCTGGCCCTGAGGGCGGGCATTCACCGAGGACACGCCTTCACCGGTGACGTCGGCCCCCCCTACCGCAGGACGTACACCGCCATGGGCGACGTGGTGAACACGGCGGCGCGGGTGATGTCCCACGCGGCGCCCTCGGAGATCCTGGCGACGCGCGAGGCACTGGACTGCTCGGCGGCCGAGTTCGAAGCCGCCCAGACGGAGCCCTTCCGCGTCAAGGGCAAGTCCGAACCGCTGGTCGCCTGGCGGGTCGGAAAGCTCGCGGGCCTGCGCAGGCGACAGGAGGACGCTCCCTCGCCGCTGGTCGGGCGGGAGCCGGAGATGGCACCTCTGCTATGGGCGCTTCAGTCCGCTCGTGAAGGGACCGGCGGGTCGCTGGCCGTGATCGGGGAAGCGGGAGTAGGCAAGTCGCGGCTCGTCCAGGAGCTGCAGGCGGGGGCCGAGGGCGTGCGGACCCTGTCCGTTTCGGCCGAGCAGTACCAGCGCAGCACCCCGTATCACTGCTTCGGCAGGTTGCTGGCCGCCGCTCTGGACCTGGACGCCCGGAACCCCGAGGCACTCACGGAGCGGACGTCGGCGCTGGCACCGGAGCTGCTCCCCTGGCTTCCACTGGCGGCCCTGGTGCTGGACGTGCCCGTGGAGCAGACGCCTGAGGTCCGGCGGCTGGACGACGCCTCGCGCGCCGCGCGCCTGCGGCAGGTGGTCGTCGAGCTGATGCAAGCGGCACTGCCGGGCCCGAGCCTTCTGGTCATCGAGGACGCCCAGTGGCTGGACGAAGCGTCCCGAGAGCTATTGCGACACGTGGAGGCCCAGTCGGGCCGCCCGTGGCTTTTTGTGGTGGCCGGACGTTCCGCCGCGGAGGCGGCCGGTCGCACCACCGTCAAGGTCGGACCGCTGCCGCACGCCGACGCCGCCGCGCTGGCGAGATCCGCGGCCCAGGGACGGCTGCTGCCGGCGGCGTCGGCGGCGCTCGCGGAAAGATCCGGCGGCAACCCCTTGTTCCTGCTGGAGCTGGTGGCCGCCTCGGAGCCGGGGGCCGAAGCCCTGCCGGACAGCGTCGAGGCATTGATCGCCTCCCGCATCGACCTGCTTCCCCCTCGAGACCGGACGCTGCTGCGGACTCTGTCGGTGCTGGGCGCCTCATTCGACGCAAAGCTTCTGTCCACGCTGGGCGACGAGGTCGGTGAGCCGTCATGGCGCCGGCTGCAGGGGTTCGTCCGGCGGCGGGGAGGGACCTTTACGTTCACGCAGGCGCTGTTCCAGCAGGTCGCCTACGAAGGCCTGCCC
>DATLNZ010000028.1 GCA_035536535.1 Actinomycetota bacterium
AGCGGCCGGGTTCGTCCGGGGGAGGCCGTGAGGCGGTTGGGCGTGCGCGCGATCAGAAGGCCGCTCGGCCGCAGCACGCGCAGCGCCTCGTCCATGAGCGGGCGCGGATCGGCCAGACGCTCCACCAGTCCCGCGCAGACGACCGCGTCGAATGAGTGCTGGGGCTCGTCGCATTGCGGGGGCCGGGCCGCACGGAAGACGAGCCGGTCGGACCGGAACGTGCGCCGTGCGAGTTCCAGGGCCGAGTTGTCCTGGTCCACGCCCACCACCCGGCACCCGGCCGCGGTCAGGACGGCCGATCCCAGGCCGTCACCACAGCCGAGATCCAGCACGCGGTGCCGCCCCTGCCGCACGCATTCCAGCCCGGCCCACCGGTAGAAGGCCTCGGTGCGGCGCTGCCGGTAGGGTTCCACCGGACTCCACGCCTCCGCGGTCAGCACGCGCAGGTGGGGGCCGGTGGTGGTCATGTCCGGGAGTGTAGCGGCGGGTCGGTTGCGCCCATAGGAACTGCGCACGCTCATGGGTGCCCAGGGCAGGAGCTACGTTGGTAGATGTGGACGCGTTGCGCGAACAGATTCAGCGGGACATCGAGGCTGCCTAGGGTTGCTTTCCGGATGGTTCGATCGGATCTGATCCCTTGAAGGCTCGGTCGTCCCGGGCGGGCGGGTTCATGGCGTCGTGCGTCGGAGCCTCTTCTTCAGCCCGAAGCCTCCCGACGTCATCGTCGCGAGCAGCAGGGCTATCACGGCGCTTGTCGGAAGGAGGTCCTTGTCTTTTACTGGGCTTGCACTAGCGGGCAGTACCTGGTCCACGAAAGGTGGTTCCGCTTGGCTCGGATCACCCGGATCGCCCGCGCCCGATCGGGTACCGGCAACGGTTGACGCCGACGAAGGGCTAGCGGACACAGAAGCCGGGCGGGCCTTCAGGCCCGCTCCGGATCTGGCCTGCTGCTCCTTCGATCGGCCCGGCGAGGCAGAACCGCCGCCGGGTGCGTACCCGCCGGCGGCATCGTCCTTCCATGCGTATGCCGCGCCCTGAGCGTAGATGGGACCCTCACCCACGTCTTTGAATGATGCGCCCACCACAGCGGTGCCGCGATCCACCGCTACGCTGACTCCAAAGAGGTCGCCCTTGTCCCCGTCTGCTGCGGTCAGCTTTGTTTGCTCGGTCCAAGTTTCTCCGGTCCGGTTGAACACATAGGCAGCTCCGTCGTTGTCGTCAGGTCTGTCGGGCGATTTGTCGTGAAATTGCGCTCCCACCACGACGGTGTCGCCCGACACGGCCACAGATCGCCCGAAGGCGTCCCTTGCTCGTCCGTCCGAAGCTGTGAGCTTTTTCTGCTCCGCCCAGTCGCCGCCGGTCCGGGTGAACACGTAGGCAGCGCCCTGGTCGGCGTAGGTGACGTCGGCGAATAGGGCCCCCACGACCACTGTCTGGCCCGAAATCCCCACCCAGAAGCCGAACCGGTCTCCGGCGGCTCGGTCCGATGCCGTGAGCTTCTCCTGCTGGGTCCAGGTCCCCCCGGTCCGGGTGAACACGTAGGCCGAGCCGGCGCCGCTGTCCCCATAGGCCCCGACGACGGCGGTGTCGCCGTCGACCCCGACCTTGAAGCCGAATCCGTTGCCGACGTAGCCGTCCGAAGGGATCAGTTCCGCCTGCTGGGTCCAGGTTCCGCCGCTCCGGGCGAACACGTAGGCGGAGCCCTCGGGGGGGACACCGAACTCCTCTCCATGGAACCAGGTGCCCACGACGACAACGTCACCCGACACCTCGACCGAGATCCCGAACCAGTCCAGGGAAAACCCGTTCGAGGAGGTCAACTTGGCCTGCTCGGTCCAGGTTCCGCCCGTTCGAGTGAAAACGTACGCGGAACCCTGATCGACGTTGATGCCGACGTCGTCCCAGCAGGCGCCCACCACGATGGTGTCGCCGGAGATCGCGACCGACCAGCCGAACCTGTCTCCGGGCCCCCCGTCCGAGGGTGTGAGCTTGGCCTGCTCGACCCACTTGTCACCCGCTCGCGTGAACACGTAGGCCGCGCCGACTCGCGGGTTGCCGTGCATGCCGGGCGCCCCGACCACAGCGGTGTCCCCGGACACGTCTACATGGTTTCCGAAGTGGCCCAGGACGGCTCCGTCCGAAGCGGTCAGCTTGACCAGCTCTTCCGTAGCCGTCGCGCTAGGTATGGGGAGGAGCAAGCCGGCCGTGAGGCAAAGGCTGAGAGCAAACGCCCTGAGAGCAGGGCGGGAACCGAGTGACGGTTTCATCGTCATGATCCTCCATCCGCGAACGCCGGCACCCTGGTCGAACTCATTGGGGCTGTCGAATCCCTCGTCACCCCGGGGGTCGCCTTTGCTCATGTGTCTCCTCCCTGCCCTCTAGCGTCCACGCCAGATCGTTTCCGCCATCCTGGGGGCGATCCCAGGGCGCAACATCCGTGAGCTCACGGATGTTCGGGGACGTGGGGGCATGCGACGATCCACCCATGAGGATCGAGATCACGATCGAGCCGGGTGACCCGCCGTCCGGGCGAGCGCGGTCGTCCGGTCGTCCGGTCGAGTTCGTCGGCTGGCTAGGGCTGCTGGCCGCCCTGGAGGGATTCGTGTCCCAGGCGGGCGACGACCCCGGCCAGCTCGATCCGGGAGGCGAGACCGAGCTTCTGGAAGACGTGTGAGAGGTGGGTCTCGACCGTCCGGCGGGAGATGAACAGGCGCCGGCCTATCTCCGGATTGGACAGCCCACTCGCCGCCAGCCCGGCGACGGTCCGCTCCGTCGGGCTTAGTGAATCCCAGCCCGTGCGGGCCGTCGCCCTAGGCCGCCGGACGCGCAGCTTGATCCCGCACTCGCGGGCGACCGCCTGGCACCGGGACACGTCCCAGGCGGCGCCGAGCCGCTCGAATGTCTCCAGCGCTTCCCGGAAGGCGACCCGGGCCTCGTTCGTCCGGCCGCTGCGGGCGAGCGCGGCCGCCGCATCCTCACATCCCAGGGCGAGTTCCAACGGGCGGGGCCCCGAGCGGTACTCGGCGACCGCCGCGAGCAGGGTGGCCGCATCATCCTCGAGGAGGCCCTTGCAGCGAAGAGCGTTGCCGCGCGCCGTCGGCGTGTCGCGTCGCTCGGCGTCTTCCGCGACCCTTCGCGTGACACGCTCAGCGGCGGGCCGGTCGCCCGTACGTATCGCCAGCCGGACGAGGTCGACCAAGGCCAGTGTCGGCATCAGCATCGGCGGAGCAACAGCGGGATCCTCGACCGCATCCCGCAAGACCCCATAAGCGGCCCGGGGATCGCCACCGGCCTCGTGCCACAACGATCGCACCCAGGAACGGTCCAGCGATCCGACCGCACCGGCTGCGACATCCAGATGGTCCGCCGCCTCGTCGAGGCGGTGTCGATGCACAGCGACCAGTGCAAGCCCCGGGCGCGAACGTCGCCCTTGGCCGATCTCCTGCGCAAGGACGTCGGCGGTCTCGAAAGCGGCGACCGCCTCGTCCCATTCGCCCGCTGCGAACTTCATGTCCCCCAAACCCCGGTGGTGCGATACCAGGAGGCTCGCCATGCCGACCTCTTCCGCGCGGCGCAGATCTTCGCGCAGGATCCTCTCGGCGTCGCGCAGCCGGTCCGCCTCCATGTAGGCGACCACCAGAACCGCCCACGGGCCGGGCGGGGGGAACATCGCCTCGCCTGTGCGACGCACCGCCTCCTCGGCCCGCTCGACGGCCTGAGCCGTATGCCCCTCGTATCGCAGAACCGTGCTCAGCACCATCAAGGCACCGACGTCGTAGCCCGGGACCTGAGATCGCCCGGCGATATCCATACACCGCTCGGCGAGCTCGCGGGCTCCCGGCCTCCCGAGGGAGGCCCGCCCGACTGCCTCCCAGTTGAGGACGGGAAACCGATGGTCGTCCGGGACGTCCGCGCGCGACACGTACGAGTCGGCACGCCCCAGAGCTTCTTCGACCTCCCCGCGGGCTAGCAGTGCAGCAACGAGGGGGGCAACCAGGAGGCGTTCTTCGTCCGGGCCCGCTGCCTCGAGCGTCTGGGCAGCCAGCGACACGACCTCGTCGGCGCGCCCGAGCCAGTGCAGGGCGTGGACCATTTCACGCTCAACCCGACCCGGGACGGGTCGTCGTGACGCAAGAGATCACGGGCCCGCTCGTACAGCTGGAGTGCGGCCGAAGGGTCGCGCGGGGAGGCCTCATCACCCGCACGGATAAGCCACTCCACGGCTTCGGTGTCGCCGACGGTGGCGCCCAGCGAGAAGTGCGGGGCCACCCGCTCGGCGGTAGCGCCGGTCGACGCGAGCGTGCGTGCGCAGTCCAGATGCAGGGCGATGCGAGACGACAGCGGCATGTCCTCGTACAGCGCCTCGCGCAGCAGGTCGTGGCGGAACCGCAGCTCCTCGTCCCGCTCCTCGAGCACGCCGGCCCTCACGGCTTCAGCGATGCATGGCAGGAGGTCCGTCACGGGCTTCCGGGAGACCGCGGACAGGTCCGAGACGGTGAAGGTCGATCCGAGGACCGAGGCGAGGCGCATCGTGTCCAGCGTGGCCGGCCTCATCATGCTCATCCGGCGCAGGACGGACATGCGGAGCGACGGGACGGCTGGTCCCGGCGTGTCGGCCACACCAGCGCGGACGTCGAGGGCGCCGTCGGCACGCAACCCCTCGACGAGCTCGCCTATGAGGAAGGGATTGCCGGCCGCGCCCTCGACCGCTTTGCGCAGCGTCGGCCCCGGTGCCGCACCGAGGAGGTTCCAGACCATCTGCGCCACCGCCTCCTCGTCGAGGGGTTGAACGGCGACGAGGTCCGCCTGAGACGTCAGCCGGTCGAGCTCGGGGGGTCGGGGCAGCGGCCGTGCCGCCACCAAGGCGAGGAACGGGAGATGGGACAGACGTCTGACGCAGGCCGCAAGAGCGCCCAGTGTGGACACGTCGGACCAGTGTGCGTCGTCGAGCGTCAGGAGCACGGGCCGGGCGAGCGCGCTCTCCTCGAGATGCGCGACGACGTGCTCCTGGAGCTGGAAGCCGCCCATGCCCCCAGCGCCTGGGATCACGCTGACGAGGGGGCCGAACGGCCGCGCGTGCTCGAGCTCGTACGCCCTCGTCTCGACTACGCAGAAGTTCATCTCCCGGGCCCGCAGCGACGCCTCGCTCAGGAGGCGGCTCTTTCCGACGCCGGCCTCTCCCTCGAGAACCACGAACCCTGCGAGCCCTTGAAGCGTGGCGTCGAGTTGGCCGGTGATCAGCTCGAGCTCCCGCGAACGGCCCAGGAGCCGGGTCGGCGGGTGGAGGCGGGTGCCGCTCACCATGCCAGCGTATCCATACTCCTCGACCACCCCGATGTCCGGTCGAAGACGAGTGACGGGGACGGGCTAAGCCCGGACGCCTTCTTCGTCCTGCTTCATCTTTCGCAGGACCGAGCCTACCTGGGCCTCCAACTCCTCGACGCGCTCGGGGGCCAGGCCGAGCAGGCGCGAGACCTCCTCCGAGGACATGGACCGCCCGCAAGCTCCGAACAGGTAGTAGATGACGCCTATTCGCTCACCGAGGTCCGCGACCTGCTCGAACAGCTCGTTTAGGTGAGCCTGCAGCCGCCGCGCGGCTCCTTCGACCTCCGGATGGGCGGTTGCGATCTCCGAAAGCTTGGACGCGCCGGTCCCTCGGATCAGCGCGGTGAGAATGCGCGTCCCGCCGCGCTCGGCCCCCGCGTCGGCCTCCTCATCCAGTGCGGCGGCCGAGGGCACTCCGCAGCCGGGACAGAAGGCCCAGGCGCCCTGCAGTGTGTGCTTGCACATCGAGCACCGCGCTGGGCGGCTTTCCTCGACGATGATCTCGTTGCACAGGTCGATGCACTCGTCGCAGATGAACACGCCGGGGCCCGCGATGATCTTGACGACCTGGCTCTGGTTCTTGCTGCAGAAGCTGCAGCCCGAAAGCTCCTGGGTCTCCATGACAGCCCAGCCTACGCTCGCCAGGACGCTGCGGCTGCTGTGCGGGCGGGGCGGCGCCGGTAACGGCCATATCATCTAACGGTGCACTACCTGGACTACGCAGCCACCGCTCCGATGCTCCCGGAGGCACGGGAGGCGATGCTCCCGTTCCTGACGGACGGGTGGGGCAACCCGTCCAGCGTGCACCAGCCGGGACGCCATGCCAGGCGCGGCGTGGACGAGTCCCGCGAGTCGCTCGCCAAGTCGATCGGCTGCTCCCCAGAGGAGATCGTGTTCACCGGAGGCGGGACCGAAGCGGGCAACCTCGCGGTGAAGGGGACCGCATGGTCCGCGGCCTCGGGCGATCCGCCGAGGCGCCACATCCTTCTTCCCCGTCTCGAGCACCACGCGGTCCTCGACTCCGCCGAGTGGCTCGGCACGAAGGGCTTTGAGATCGAGTTCCTGCCCGTGGATCCCACCGGCATGGTGGGCCCGGACGATGTGGGCACGCGTCTGCGGCGCGACACCGCGCTGGTGTGCCTGATGCTTGCCAACAACGAGATCGGGACGGTTGAGCCCGTTGCCGAGGTGGCGGCGATCTGCAGGGAGCGCGGGGTCCCGATTTTCACCGACGCAGTGCAGGCACTGGGCCGGATCCCGCTGGACGTCCGCGACCTCGGCGTGGACATGGCCGCGTTCGCTGCGCACAAGTTAGGAGGCCCCAAGGGGACCGGGGCGCTGTACGTCCGCAGAGGCTTGCGTCTGGAGGCGGTCCTGCATGGAGGGGGCCAGGAGCGCAAGCGGCGGTCGGGCACCGAGAACGTCGCCGGCGTGGCCGGGTTCGCCGCCGCGGCCGAGGTGGTGGTCCGGGAGCTTCCGGACATGGCGCCGCGCTGGACGGACCTGCGCGACCGGCTCCATCACGGGCTGCTGGAGAGGATTCCCGACCTGCGCCTCAACGGGCACCCGGAGCGCCGCCTGCCGCACAACCTGCATGTGTCGGTGCGGGGGGTCGTCGGCGAGGACATCCTTTTGATGCTAGACGCAGCCGGCATCTGCGCCTCCACCGGGTCGGCCTGCCAGTCCGGCTCCATGGAGCCGTCCTACGTGCTGGCGGCGTGCGGCGTGCGGCGGGAGTGGGCCGAGGGCGCGCTGAGGTTCACCGTGGGCCGCAACACGACCGACGCCGATGTGGACGCGGTCCTTCAGACCCTGCCGGACGTGGTCGGGCGGCTCCGGTCGTTCGCCCGCAGCCGCTGACATGGCCAGACTGCTCGCCGCCATGTCGGGTGGGGTCGACTCCGCCGTAGCCGCGGCGCTGGCCGTCCGGGAAGGCCACGACGTCACCGGCGTGACGCTCAAGCAGTGGGAGCACGACCACGAGGAGTCGCGGCTGTCCAAGGGCTGCTGCACCCTGGACGCCGTCGCCGACGCAAGGCGCGCGGCCGATGTCATCGGCATTCCCCACTACACCCTGGACTTCCGGGAGATCTTCGAGCGCGAGGTCGTCGCGCCGTTCGCGGCCGAGTACGCCGCCGGACGAACACCAAATCCCTGCGTGCGGTGCAACGAGATCGTGCGCTTCGGTGCCCTGGTGGACCGCGCGCAGGCCCTGGGTTTCGATGCCCTGGTCACCGGCCACTACGCGAGGATCGCCGGTGGTCCGCACGGCTTGCGTCTGCTGCGCGCCAGGGCCGCGGACAAGGACCAGAGCTACGTGCTGTACGCGCTGGGGCAGCGGGCGCTGGAGCGGGCACGCTTTCCGCTGGGCGAGATGGAGTCAAAGGACCGGGTGCGAGAGTTGGCCACGAAACTCGGCCTGCCCAATGCCTCCCGCGAGGACTCCGTGGAGGTGTGCTTCGTTCCCGAGGGGGCCGGGCCCGCCGATGTCGTCGCGCAGCGGCACCCGGAGGCGGTCCGACCGGGCCCGGTACTGGATGAAAACGGGGGGACCGTGGGCACCCACCGGGGGCTGGCGAACTACACGGTTGGCCAGCGCAGGGGGCTCGGCAACGTGTCCGGTGCCCGCAAGGGTGCGACCCGCCCCGTCTACGTCTCCCACCTCGACCGGGACCGAAACGCGGTCGTCGTCACGGCTGCCGAGCGCCTCGTGCGCTCGTCTCTCACGGCCACTCGCGCGCGGTGGGTGTCCGGCGTGCCGGACGCCGGCTCACGGGTGTCCGCGGTCCTGCGCTATCGGGGCGAGCGGTACCCGGCGACGTGCTTCGCCGACGATGCCGCTTTCAGGCTGGACTTCGACAAGCCGGCGCGTGCGGTCGCCCCGGGGCAGTCGGCGGTGCTGTACGACGGCGACGAGGTCCTGGGCGGCGGCTTGATCTGGTCGTCGGCCTAGCCAAGAGCCTGCAACGAGCCGGACGTCCGAACGAAGACGCCAGATCCCTGCGACCGTGGGTCAACTACCCCACGCGACATCATCCTGTGAAAGCCAGGCCGGTTGCCGCGATGACTGCGAGAACGCCGATAGCCGTGGCGATCGAGCCGGCAGGCTTCGAACCTCGCTCGTTTGCCTCTAGACCAAGGGCGATCGCGCCGCTGGCAAACACCGAGGGGAGACCGGTCCAGAAGACGGCAATGCTGAGCACGCTCAACACGGCGAAGACGACGGCCGGAGTAGCTGGTTTGCCCCCTTCTTGCGTCGCACGGGAGGAAACGAGCCAGACGACAACCGCCGCGATGAGGATCGCGACCAGAACTATGGCCCAACCCCCGAGCTCTCCTTCAATTCGAGTGAACAGTCCCTCGTCGCTCTTGAACTGACCTATCGCCGTCAGCACAGCGGCAACAACGGCGCCCAATGGAACAAGTGTCTTGACCCGCTTCACGAATTCCTCCCTCTTGTGCTTCAACCGCGCGGCTCATTGTCCTCCGGCTTCGAGGCCCTGGCCAGCAACCCCGAGGGCCCTGCTGCTCTGACCGTGAAGGGAGATACGACTCAAGCGGCGTCCGGTGCGAGCGAAGTCTCAACGCCACAAATCGGTCCGGCCTGGTCGTTAGTCTCAACGCATGCCCAGGACGAAGGCCCCAGCGGTCGCCAAGGCCGAGGAGGCGCAGTTTTCCGAGGAGCGGACGAAGGCCGAGGAGCTGCGCGCCCAGATCGACTACCACTCGCACCGGTACCACGTCCTGGACGCCCCGGAGATCTCCGACGCTCAATACGACCGGCTCGTCGCGGAGCTGGAGGACATCGAGGAGCGCTGGCCGCAGCTCATCACTCCCGACTCCCCGACGCAGCGCGTGGGTGCCCCTCCCGCGACGGACCTGTTCGCTCCGGTCCAGCACTCGCAGCGGCTGCTGTCCCTGGACAACGCATTCGACTTCACGGACCTGCGCGCGTGGCACGCCCGCGTGACCCGGACACTTGACCGCGAACCCTCGGCCTTCGTCTGCGAGCCCAAGATCGACGGCGTGTCCGTGGCGGTGGTCTACGAAAACGGCCGCTACGTAAGGGGAGCGACCAGAGGCGATGGGTCGGTGGGAGAGGAGGTCACTCCCAACATCCGCACGATCAGGGAACTTCCCGAGCGGCTGGCGACCGACGACCCTCCGCCGTGGCTCGAGGTCCGGGGGGAGGTGTTCCTGAGCCTGGCCGACTTCGAGCGTGTCAACGCGGAGATGGGGGAGGCGGGCAAGGCCCTTTTCGCAAACCCGCGCAACGCGGCGGCGGGCATGCTGCGCCAGAAGGACGCCAAGGTGACGGCGTCGCGTCCGCTGTCGGTGTACCTGCACGGGCTGGTGCGTGTGGACGGCGTCGCGCTGCGCTCGTACTCGCAGACGCTGGAGTTCTTCCGGTCGGTCGGGCTGCCGGTGCACCCGGAGGCCCGCTCGCTTCGGACGCTGGAGGAGGTCGAGTCCTACTGCGACACGACGTCCGAGCGGCGCCACTCGATGGACCACGAGATCGACGGCGTGGTCGTGAAGGTGGACGACCACGACGAGCGGTCCGAGCTGGGGGCCACGTCCAAGGCGCCCCGCTGGGCCATCGCGTACAAGTTCCCCCCGGAGGAGCAGACGACGAAGCTGCGCGACATCATGCCCAGCGTCGGGCGCACCGGGGCCATCACCCCTTTCGCGGTCCTGGAGCCGGTCCGGGTGGGAGGGGTGACCGTGTCGCAGGCGACGCTGCACAACCCCGACGAGATCGAGCGCAAGGGGATCCTGATCGGCGACACCGTCGTCGTCCGCCGCGCCGGCGACGTGATCCCCGAGGTCGTGGCCCCCATCCCGAGCCTGCGGACGGGGGCCGAGCGCAAGTTCCAGATGCCGTCGCAGTGCCCGTCGTGCGGGGGACCGGTCGTGCGGCGCGAGGGAGAGGTCGTCTCCCGGTGCGTGAACCTGTCCTGCCCCCACCAGGTGCTCGGACGCATCGTCCACTTCGGCTCCCGTGGGGCCATGGACATCGAGCACCTCGGCGGAAAGACCATCCACGCGCTGCTCGAGCGGGGTCTGGTGTCGGACGCGGCCGACGTCTACTTTTTGTCCGCGGAGCAGATCGCCACGCTGCCGCTGTTCAAGGACAAGTCGGTGCACAACCTCGCGCGCGCGATCGAGTCGTCCAGGGACAGGCCGATCGACCGCCTGCTGTACGGCATGGGGATCCTCGGCGTGGGCGGAACCGCTTCGCGCGCACTCGCCGACGCTTTCGAGTCCATCGACGCGATCGCCGCCGCGCCGGCCGAGGACATGGCCGCCGTTGAGGGCATCGGACCCGTCATCGCTGCCAGCGTCCGCGAGTTCTTCGACCGTCCGGAGACAAAGCAGTTCGTGGACAAGCTCCGGCGCGCAGGCGTCCGGCTGGCGGAGAAGCGCAAGCGCGAAGCGGGGCCGCTCAGCGGCCGCTCGTTCGTCATCACCGGCACTCTCGACTCCCTTTCCCGGGAGGAGGCCAAGGACCGCCTCGAGGCCCTCGGCGGCAAGGTCACGACCAGCGTCTCGAAGAAGACCGACTACCTGGTCGTGGGGGACAACCCCGGCAGCAAGCTCGCCAAGGCCGAGGAGCTGGGAGTGGAGACCCTCGACGAGAAGGGTCTTCTGGCCCTGCTCGGATAGACTCCCGACCCATGGGCATCACTCCTGAGGAGGTCGAGCACGTCGCGCGCCTGTCGCGCCTGGACCTGACGCCCGAGGAGGTCCAGACCTTCCGGGACCAGCTCAGCGTGGTGCTGGAGCGCGCGCAGAGGATCCAGTCCCTGGACCTGGGGGACCTGCCTCCGACGGCGCACCCGGTGCCGATGCGAAACGTCCTGCGTCCCGACGTGGTGGTGGCTCCTGAGCCCAGCGAGCGGATCCTGGACAACGCCCCCGAGCGCGACGGTGCCTTCTTTACGGTGCCGCGGATCATGGAAGAGGACTGACGTGGAGCTGTGGCAGCGCGACGCGACCGACCTCCTCGGCCTCCTGGAGCGCCGGGAGGCCTCCGCCGAGGAGATCGCCCGGTCGGTCATCGCGCGCATCGAGGAGGCCGAGGACTCCATCCATGCGTTTTTGATCCGGACCGGCGACGCCGCCGTCCGCCACGCGCGGCGGGTGGACAAGGCGCGGGCGGACGGAGAGCCGCTGCCACCCCTGGCCGGACTTCCCGTGGCCGTCAAAGACGTCCTGTGCACCAAGGGAATCCGGACGTCCGCCGCCTCCAAGATCCTGGAGTCCTACCGCCCTCCGTACGACGCAACCGCCTGGGAGCTGCTGCGCGACCAGCGGATGGTGCTGCTCGGCAAGACGAACCTCGACGAGTTCGCCATGGGCTCGTCCACCGAG
>DATLNZ010000029.1 GCA_035536535.1 Actinomycetota bacterium
GTCGACGCCCGACGCCCGCAGCGGGGGCCCCGTCACCCCGTAGGCGATGGCGTCGGCCGCCGACAGAATCCCGATGCCCCGGTTGCGCTGTACCCAGATTGGGTTGGCGGACAGCAGGGCCTCGTACTCGTCGAAGCGCCCGGGGAGCACGCGCAAAAGCTCGCGGATCTTGCCCTCGGCCTCCGCGGGCAGGTCCATCGAAACACCGCCCGGACGGAAGTAGCCGGGGTTCATCCGCAGTCCGGTGACGGACTGGAAAACGTCCAGGATCATCTCGCGCTCGCGGAACGCGTAGGTGGCCATCGAGACCGAGCCGAGCTCGAGTCCGGACGTACCCAGCCAGATCAGGTGGGAGGTGATCCGGTTGAGCTCCATCATCAGGCACCTGATCCACTGCGCCCTTTCGGGGACCTCCACCTCCGCCAGGCGCTCGACGGCCATGCAGAATGCGGCTTCGTTGAAGAAGTTGGACAGGTAGTCGGCGCGGGTGACGGCGGTGACGGCCTGGATCCAGTTCAGGACCTCTGCGTTCTTCTCGATGCCCGTGTGCAGGTACCCGATCACCGGGTTGACGGACAACAGCGTCTCGCCGGTCATCTCCACCTGCAGCCTGAGCACCCCGTGGGTGGACGGGTGCTGCGGGCCCATGTTCACCCGCATCGTCTCGCCCTCGACCCACAGGTCCTGGACCTGCGCCGCCGCGTCCTGCTGCGCGGGCCCCGTCACGAGCGTCTCGCTCACTTGGGTTCGTCCCCTCCAGCTGCGGTGGCCGTGTCGGGGCCTTCGGTCCCGGACGGGATCTGCGGTGTGTCCGGCGGGAGCTTCGGGGGGTCCGGCTCTGCGCGCACGCCCGTGGCCGGCGGACCGGTCCACGTCCACGGCGACAGGCGTCCCCGGTCGCGGACCAGGCGGGGCGGCGCCCCGCCCATGGAGGCCCGTCCCAGATCCGGGATCGCATCGGCCCCCACGTAAGCGGGCTCTATCCGGTACTCGACGGGGACGCCGCCCACCGGGTAGTCCTTGCGAAGCGGGTGTCCCTCCCATTCGTCGGGCATCAGGATCCGCACCAGGTTCGGGTGGCCGGTGAAGGTGACCCCGTACATGTCCCAGACCTCACGCTCCTGCCAGTCGGCCCCCGGCCACACCTGCACGACCGAAGGCAGAACGGGGTCGCCGTCCGGCAGCTGGACCTTGACGCGAAGCCTGTCGTTGTGGGCGAACGAGTACAGGTGGTAGTTGACCTCGAACCGCGGCTCCCGCGGGAGCCAGTCAACCCCGGACAGGTCGCACAGCATCTCGAACCCGGCCCGGTCGCGGAGCGCCGTCATCACCGGCACCAGATGGTCGCGGGCGACGATCAGCACCGCTTCTCCTACATGCTCGTAGGCACGGGTGACGGCCTCGGGAAAACTTTCACTAACTAGGGAGGCGACGGACTCGAGGCGGTGGGCGGCCATCGCTGCTACCGGGCCCGTCCGAGGCGCAGCGGCTGCTTGCGGATCTTCTCGTGCAGCCGGACGATGCCGGCCATCAGGATCTCGGGAGTCGGCGGGCACCCGGGCACGTAGACGTCCACCGGAACGATCTGGTCCACGCCCTGCACCAGCGCGTAGTTGTTGAACATTCCGCCGCAGGAAGCGCATGCGCCCATCGAAAGGACCCACTTCGGCTCGGCCATCTGGTCGTAGATCTGCCGGACTACCGGCGCCATCTTCTGGGACACGCGGCCGGCGACGATCATCAGGTCGGCCTGCCGCGGCGAGGCGCGGAAAGCCTCCATGCCGAACCGGGCCAGGTCGTGCTTGGGGGCGACCGTCTGCATCATCTCGATCGCGCAGCAGGCGAGCCCGAAGGTCGCGGGCCAGACCGAGGCCGACCGCGCCCAGTTCACGAGCTTCTCGGCCGACGCCGTGACTATGGACGGAAGCCGTTCCTCTAGTCCCACTCCAGCGCCCCGTTTCTGACGACGTAGAAGTACGCGACCAGAAGGATGCCGATGAATATCGACATCTCGACCAGCGCGAACATTCCGAACTTTTTGAAGACCACGGCCCACGGAAACATCAGGATGACCTCGACGTCGAAGATCACGAACAGCATCGCCGTCAGGTAGAAGCGCACCGGGAATCGCTCCGCGGGGGCGTCGACCTCGGTGATGCCGCACTCGTAGGGCATCAGCTTCGCGGGGGTGGGGTCCTTGGGGCTGAGGAACCTCGCGGCCATGACCGAGAGCACGGCGAAGGCCCCCGCGAGCACCAACATGAACACGATGGGAAGGTAGCTGGCGAGCAAGGTTCCCTCTGTTCCTAGGAAGTCAGCACCCAACGGTAGTGGCGGCCTGCGGGGGCCGCAAACGTCCCCGCCGGACGCCTCACCCGAGGCGTATCAGCGACGCCAGACGCACCATGCCCCGGACGGTGCGGTCCCCCGCCGTGCCGCCCTGCTGCATGTACACGTTGGACAGGATCTTGAAGGCGAACGACATCACGGGTGGGACGTGCATCCCGGCGTCGATGGCCAGGCGCATCATCCTCGGCCTCCCGATGAGCCTGGCGAACACCCGTCCCAGCCGGTAGTACGGGCCCCACAGATCCTGAAGCCTGTCCTCGTAGGCGGACAGGTCCGAAGGCCCGGACCCCTCCAGGGCCTGCATGATGACCTCGGCCCCCACGACCCCGGACTCCACCGCCTCCGATATCCCCTCGCCGTTGAACGGGTTCACGACCCCGGCCGCGTCGCCGGCCACCAGGACCCCCGGCCGACACGGGGGCCAGACGGCAAAGGCCATGGGCAGCCGCCATCCCTTCACCGACCCCTCGCGCTGAAGCTCGGCCGGGTCCGGCAGGCTCCACGACTCCGGCAGCGACCGGATGAATGCGGCGAGCAGGTGCGCGGTGTTGACGCGGCGCCAGTCCGGGTAGGTCGACAGCAGGCCGGTCCCGACGTTGATGCGGCCGTTGCCCATGGGAAAAACCCAGCCGTAGCCGGGAAGCGTCGTCCCCGCCTCCCTGACCTCC
>DATLNZ010000030.1 GCA_035536535.1 Actinomycetota bacterium
TCATGGGATGGGGGTCCGGAAAAAAGGTCGTAGAGGCCGCCCGGCGCAACGGCGTCCGCACGCGGGTGGTGGCCGAGGGGGACGTGATCGCCACGGGTAGGGGGATCCGGCTGGAGGTCCTGGCCCCCGGACCGGACCCACCCCGTTTCGAGGACCGGTCACTCATCGACCGCAACAACCTGGTGGTCAAGGCACGGGTGGCGGGAGTGGACGTCCTCGTGCCGGGCGATGTGGACCTTGAGTCGCAGGAGGCGCTGTCGTCGCTGCCGGTGGCTGCACCTGTCCTGGTGGCGGTTCACCATGGGTCGGCGAACCTGGACCCGGAGTTCGTGCGCGCGGTCTCCCCGAAGGTGACGCTGGTCACCGTCGGGGCGGACAATTCGTACGGACATCCAACCGCGAAGGCGATGGAGTTGTACCGGCGGGAGGGGATGGTGCTGCGCAACGACACGCAGGGGACGCTGTCGCTGTGCATCGACGACGGAGAGGTCGAGGTGAGGACCGCGAGATGATCGACCTGATCTGGGCGCAGGACGAGCTTCTGGCCGACGAGGTCGTCGAACGCCTGGAGGCCGAGTGCGGGCCGGATGCCGAGGTGCTGCACGTGGAGCCGGACGGAGGCGACCTGCCCACCATGGAGGAGGCGCTGTTCGCGCCGTCGCTTTTCTCCGTCACCAGGCTCCTGGTGGTCCGGTCGGCGGAGAGGCTTCACGCCTCCGGCACAGACAGGCTGATCGCCGCGTCCAAGCGCGACGCCGGGGGCCGTGTGGCCCTGGTCAGCGTGTCCGAGCGGCCCCCGTCGCGGCTGGTGAAGGATCTCGGCCCCCACGCGAAAGTTCACAGGCTTCAGCGTCCTCGGCGCGGCGAGCTGGTCGCCTGGGTGACGAAGCGGATGAAGTCGGCTGGGCTCACTCCCGGGCGCGACGCCGCCTCGGCTCTGATCGAAACGGTCGGGGGCAGTCTGCGGGACATGGCCAACGCCGTGGACCAGCTGGCGATCCGCTCGGGCAAGGGCGCCAAGGTGGAGCAGGACGACGTCGTCCGGCAGTTCGAGAAGTCGGCCGAGCAGCCGGTATGGGCGCTGTTCGACGCGCTTTTGTCCAGGGACCGCCACCAGAGGTCGTTCGACGTCCTGCACATGCTTTTGGATCAGGGCCACGACGCCATGGCCGTCCTTTTCGCCCTGGTCTCGCAGACGCGGCTGGTCATACGCGCCCGCAGCGCGATCGAGCGGTCGCCCGGACTCGGTGACTCACAGCTCGCGCAGGTGCTGGGTGTCAGCCCCGGCCGCGCGGGCGTCGTGAAGCGCCAGGCGTCGGCGATCTCATGGGACACGCTGCTTCGGATGTACGACCTTTTCGCGGAGGCCGACGTGGAACTGAAGGGCGGTGAGGTCGCCTCTCAGGCGGTCATGGCCAGCCCGCTTCCGCCGGTGATGGTCCTGGAGCGCGTCCTCGGCGGGATCCTGTCCGGGCATACCGAGTCAGTTCACGCTTAGGTCCTGTGGAAGCGCCTGGCCCGTCCAGGGCGGCGCTCGGGACTCGCTCCCTCATCCACGCAACCCGGTGACGAAGTCGTCGATGGACATCGCGGACAGCGTCTGGATGCGCACCGTCCCCCGGGAGCCGAGATTCACCGAAATCCTGGCGATCGTCGCGGTGTCCGGGGCCTCCAGGATCGTGACGAATTCGTAGGGGCCCAGCACCGCGTACTGCGCGACGAGCCGCGCGCCCATCCGCTCGATCTCCTGGTTCACCTCCCGAAGGCGCTCCGGGCGCTCTTTGAGCGTTTCGAGCCCCCCCGGGTTGAGCGTCGAAAGCAGGATGTAGGTCTCCAAGTTCCCTCCCATGCCGGGGCCGCCGTCCTCGTGATGTACCGCATCGCCGGTTGCCCGCACAACCGGACGGCCGGGGGAAGCCGGCGGCGGTAGGGTTGGGACGTGCTGCTTGTCGGGCCACGTGAGAGGGAGTTGATCGTCCGGATCGCTCCGGTCCTCATCCGCGCGTTCGAGGATCTCGCCCAGCAGTGGACGGTCCGGTGTGGCCGGCCCCCCGCGGCGAACCTGCCCGCCATCACCCGGGCCGCGCTGGAGGAGGGGGTCGACCGGGGGCTGGAGATGCAGCTGGCCGTGGCCGAGCGGCTCGTTGCGTCGGGAGTGCCCCTGCACCAGGTCGTCAGCGAGGTTCTGATCTGGGACGAGGTCGTCCACCACAGGCTCGTGCGGGACGCCGACGAGGACGTGTTCGCCACCGCCGCGGCTCTCACCCGTTTCGCCCACGAGCTGGTGCTGCTCGTCGCCGAGGGCTGCTCGGCCTCCGTGCGGGTGCAGCGGGACGAGGTGAAGCGGGGACTGGACGCGGCAGACCGCCTGAAGAGCGAGATCACCTCGATGATCAGCCACGACCTCAAGACGCCGCTCACGACGATCCAGGCTTGCGCCAGCGCCCTCATGAATGCCGATGACACCGACGAGTCGCAGCGGCGGCGGTTTTTGGACATGATCCTGCAGAACTCGGACCGGCTGACCAGGCTCATCACGCGGATCGTCGACCTGTCGCGGATCGAGGCGCGGGCGCTGGACCTGTCCCCTGAGCCCCTGAACCTCGCGGGGCTGGCGCGGCGGCTGGCCGACGGGATCCTGCCGGCGGGGGCCGTCCGGCTGGAGCTTCCGGACGACCTGCCGCTTGTGCGGGCCGACCGCGACGCCATGGAGCGGATCCTGGTGAACCTGATGGACAACGCGATTCGCTTTTCACCTTCGGGAGAGCCCGTCCGGGTCCGGGCCACCGTCGACGGCGCATTTGTGGAGTTGCGGGTGGTGGACCTCGGCCCGGGAGTCCCGAAGGACCGCCGCCAGGGCCTGTTCTCGAAGTTCTACCAGGTGGACCCGTCGCCCAGCGGCCACCGGAGCGGATCGGGCCTGGGCCTGGCCATCGTGCGAGGCCTGTCCGAGGCGATGGGTGGCGACGCCGGCTACCTGCCCAATCAACCGGCGGGGTCGGTGTTCTGGGTGAGGCTGCCCGTCGCCGTGAGGGAACCCGCGTGATCTCCCAGCGCACCGTCCTGCTCGTTGACGACGAGACCGACGTGACGGAGGTGCTGGCGTTCTCCCTTCGCAGGGACGGCTTCCGCGTCCTGGTCGCTTCGGAGGCGGCGGAGGGACTGGCGGTCGCCAAGTCCGAGCACCCGGACGTGATCCTCTTGGACGTGATGATGCCGGGGATCAGCGGCTGGGAGGCCTTGGAGCGCCTGAAGGCGGACCCCGACACCAAAGGCATCCCCGTTCTGATGTGCACGGTGCTGGCCGAGGCGCGGTTTCTGGCCCAAGCGGCCGAGCATGGCGCTGCAGGCTACATCCGCAAGCCGTTTATGCCGGACGCGGTCACGCGGACGCTGCGCGGAATCCTGGAGTCGGGGTCGAAATACTCGCCGGCGGACCCGGGGACGGCCGGACCGGAAACTCCCGGCGGGGGGATCGGCTCGGAGACCACGACCGCCTGAGAGGCCGCTGCGGTTCGCGGCGGCGGCCGGCGTCAGGTGGCTGGCGCCGAAGCCTTTCTGAGCGCCTTGGCCAGCCGTGACTTCTTCCGCGCGGCCTTGTTGGGGTGGATGACACCCTTGCCCGCGGCCTTGTCCAGCCGCTTCTGCAGGGTCTGGAACTCGGCCTCCGCCGCATCGGTGGCGGCCGTCTGCCGGACGCGCTTCTCGGCCGTCTTGAGCTCCGAGCGCACGCCCTTGTTGCGCACGCGCCGGACCTCTGTCTGGCGCTGGCGCTTCAGGACCGTTCTGGATCTGGGCATCTGATTGACTCCGTGGCGGAACAGCCGTGGTGGCGCTGATGGACGTCAAAGACTGTAGCACCCCTTGAAACCCACCGGCTGCCGATACCATGGGTCCTCCATGACCGATCCCGCCCTCATCCGCAATATCTGCACGGTCGCCCACATCGACCACGGAAAGTCGACTCTGGCCGACCGGATGCTCGAGCTCACGGGCCTGATCAAGGCCGGCGCCCACGACACCCAGTTCCTGGACCGCATGGACCTGGAAAAGGAGCGGGGCATCACTATCAAGGCCGCGGCGGTCCGGATGGACTACACGTCCACGGACGGCGGCAAGTACGTCCTCAACCTCATCGACACCCCCGGTCACGTGGACTTCTCCTACGAGGTGTCCCGAGCGCTGCAAGCGTGCGAGGGGGCCCTGCTGCTCGTGGACGCGACCCAGGGCGTGGAGGCCCAGACCATCGCCAACCTGTACCTGGCGCTTGAGGCTGGGCTGGACA
>DATLNZ010000031.1 GCA_035536535.1 Actinomycetota bacterium
AAAGCCGGCGCGACGGAGGCGCCCCACGCCCCCACGGCACCCCTCACCTGAGCGCCACGACCTCAAAGCGCCAAAGATGCGAGGTGCCGCCCTATAGGCGGGATCCTGTCCCGGCCGCAAGCGGCCGGTGGCGGCCATCCATCTAGGCGACGCGTCTCCGCGCCGCTCAAGCGGCCTACCCGGGAGCATCGGACGGGCCGCCCGCTCCCTGCTTGGCCTTGCTCCCGACGGGTCCGCCCAGCCGCCCGGTCACCCGGACGCTGGTGGGCTCTTACCCCACCGTTTCACCCTTACCGGACTTTCGTCCGGCGGTCTGGTCTCTGTGGCGGTTGCCGCGGGTCTCCCCGCCTGGGTGTTATCCAGCGCCTTGCCCTGTGGAGTCCCGACCTTCCTCGGCACCGGCGAACCGATGACGCGGCCGCCCGGGCGGCTCCTCGCACCTCATTGTACGTCCGACTACGGCGGCATCGGCTTCGGCGGGGGCCCGTCCAGCAGCGGGTCGCGCAAGTGCGTGGTGTCGTTGACGAGCCGGACGCGCCACAGCTCGCGCCGGGCCTGGAACACGGTGATGGAGCACGGGTCGATCTCCACCGCGAGCAGGACAAGGTACGGCGCCTGCAGCCTCTGCCTGATCAGCGTCAGGATCGGCCCCCCGTGCGTGACGGCGACGATGGTCTGTCCCTTGTGCTCCGCGGCCGCGGACTCCCACCAGCGCCCGAGCCGCTCCCCCACCGCGTGCCACGACTCCCCGTCCGGGGGCTCGACCGTGTCGTCGGTCACCCACTCCTGGAACCGGTCGGGGAACTGCGCCGACACCTCCGTGGTGGTCAGTCCCTCCCATCGGCCGAAGTCGCACTCGCGCAGGTCGCGCTCGACGCGCGGGACGAGTCCGGTCGCGCGCTCGACGGCAGCGGACGTCCGGCGGCAGCGCTTCATCGGCGACACGTAAAGCGCCTCGATGTCCAGCTTCGACAGCCGCGCTGCGAGCAGCTCGGCCTGTCCGGCCCCCTCGTCGGTGAGGTCCACGTCGGTGGATCCGGCGAAACGACGCTCCACGGATGCGGGGGTCTGTCCGTGCCGGACGACGATGATCCGCGTGGCGCCGTTCATGCGCGCTGCATCTCGAGTCGGCCGGTACGGACGAACGTCCGGATGCCGTCGCGCGACAGCATCCCGTGGGCCGACAGCAGCCACGCCAGCAGCAGGGCGCCCACCAGCTCCTGCAGGTACAGGCCCGGGTTGCGGAAGGGGTTGAAGTATCCGAGCAGCCCATAGGGCAGGGGGTGCGGGGGGAACTCGGTCCCGAACAGGGGCCACCAGAACGTCTGCGGGATCGACCACATGCCGTCCTCGGCGATGTGCAGCAGCGAGCCGGTGGGCAGCATCACGAGCCTTCGCTTCACGCGTCCCCGCATGAAAAAGAGGATGCAGAAGAACGCGACGTTGACGAGCAGCGTGTGGCCCCACAGCCGTCCCGTCTCAAAGCGGCCGCGCAGCAGGATGCGTCCGATCGGCTTGTCGATCAGATCCGGCAGCAGGGCGCCCAGCGCGGCGAAGCGGTAGTCGACGCGCGTGTTCCCGCGAAAGACAAACCACAGGATGGCGATGGTCGTGCCGATGTGCCAGAGGATCACCGGCGCATTATGCCCGCGAGCGCACGGCCGCCGGGCGCCTCAGTTGACGACGAGGATCCTCCGGCAGTGCTCGCAACGGAAAATCAGGTCGCCCGCCCGCGCGGCGCGTTTGATCCGGTCCCGCTCCATGGCCGACAGCGTCTCCCGGCAGGCGGTGCAGACGCCGGCCTCCAGGGCACCGGCGCCGATGCCACGCTTGTTCTCGCGCAGGTCCTCGTACAGCTCGAGGATGTCGTCCGGGATGGCGGGCAGGATTCCCTCCCGCCGAGCGTCCTCCACGGCGAGCTCCTGGTCGATGTGCCCGGATTGGTCCGCAATCTTGCCCCGAAGGACGTCCGCCTCGGCCTCCAGGTCGGCGATCTCGGCCCGGAGGCGGTCGCGCTCGGCGTACAGCTCGTCTCGCAGGATCATCTGCTCGACGGCCCCGTCCTCCAGTGGCGCCTTGCGGCGGCGCAGCATCTCCACCTCGGCGGTGATTCCGGACAGCTCCTTCGGGTTGACCACCTGGCCGGAATACATCCGCTGCTCCTCCGAGGTGATCTTGGCCACGATCGCTGAGGCCTCGGCCTCCAGGCGGTCCATCTCCTTGACGACTTTGGCGATCTGGTCGTCCAGACGCTGGATGGCGGCTTGGATCTCGGCAACCCGCTGCTCGCGGTCGGCCAGCTCGATGCGCTCGGGCAGTTGCGCCTTACGTTCGTTGAGGCGGTCGCGGGTGAGGTCCACCTGCTGAAGGTCGAGCAGGGGCTTGAGGGACTGCGCGGTCGTCTCTTCTGTCCCCATCGCGATCAGTCTATGCCCGGCCCGAACCGCCTGCGCCTGTAGCCCACCGGCGCTCGAGCCGGACGCACAACTCGTCCAGCGAGTCCAGTGCGAGGTCGGCGGTGGCGGCCTCCGGTCGCAGCGCGTGCAGGTGACCCCACGGCCCCCGCTTCAGGAACACACCCGTCATGCCCGCGCGGGCCGCGGGGAGCACATCGTTGTCCAGCCGGTCGCCGACGTAGGCGATGCGGTCCGGCGGGAGTCCCGCTGAGGCGACGACGCGGCCGAAGAAGTCCGGGGACGGCTTCTCCACCCCCCACGACGCCGACGACGCCACCACGTCTGCCGGCACGTCGGCGGCCCGCAGCGCGTCCTCCACCCACGTGGCTGTGTTGCCGGAGATCCCCAGCAGCCATCCACGCTGTTTGACCTCCGCCAGGCAGGCCAGCGCGTCGGGGTAGAAGTCATCTGGACGGATCTGCGTTCCGCCGGCCGCGGCGTACGCCGGCTCCAGGGCCGCGCGGTCCACGCCCGGCGCGACAATGTCGTACGCGCGCCGGTGGTCCTCGCCCCGCTCGATCACCCCGCCTAGGACGCCGAACAGCGTCAGCGGGGGGACGTTCAGCAACCGGGCCCAGATCGTCCAGAATCTGGTCTCGTCCACCAGCGTCTCGCCCACGTCGAAAAACACGGCTCTGGCGGACATACGCCGACGATACAGGGGGTCCAAGTGACGCGGAGCGTCCGGTTCGACTGGGACAAGGGCACCGTCGAAGGTCTGGTGGACGAGGCGTCCGGCGCGAGGGCCAGGCTCGTTCTTGGACACGGAGCGGGGGCCGGGATGTCCCACCCGTTCATGGCGGCGGTGGCGGAGAAGCTCGCTGCGCGCGGCATCGAGGTGGTGCGTTTCAACTTCCCCTACATGCAGTCCGGACGAAAGTCGCCCGGACCCGCGGCGGAGGCCGAGTCGTGCTTCACGTCGGTCCTGGAGTCGCTGGCCGATGGGCTGCCCACGTTCGCGGGGGGAAAGTCCTACGGGGGCCGGATGGCCTCGCATGTCGCGGCGTCCGGGGCGCCGATGGAGGGGCTCGTGTTCCTGGGATACCCGCTACACCCACCCGGCCGCACGGACAAGATCCGGGACGCGCACCTGGAGTCCGTTCCCGTCCCCATGCTGTTCGTCCAGGGAACCAAGGACACGTTCGCCCAGCCGGACCTTCTTCGCCGGGTGTTGTCGCGTCTTCCGACCGCGACGCTGATGGAGGTTGGAGGCGGCGACCACTCCTTCAAAGTGGGCCGGCGCCCCGCGTCCGAGGTTCTGGACGAGGTCTGTGACGGGGTGGCTGCGTTCGCGGACAAGGCACTCGGCGACGGAGTGCGCGGCGCATGAGAGCCGACCCCCAGCTCGTCGCGTCGCTCGTCCGCACCGCGAAGGACCTCGGCGAGCTCCGCGACCTCCTTGCCGCCAACGGGATCAGGCCCAGGACCAACAGGGGCCTGGACCGCCGGTTGCGCCGAAGCTGGAGGAGAGCCAACGCCGAGGAGGCCAAGCGGCTTCAGGCGCAGCCCCTTGAAGCTCTCGACCACCTGCCGTATTCCGAGGTGGTCGCTGGCGGCATCGTCTTCAGGATCCACGGCATCGCCCACGGACAGGGCTTCGCCGCCAAGCCGGGAGCGGAGCTGAAGCAGCTCGTCCGGACGGCGGCGGGCTCCTTTGAGCAGGGTCCGGACTGCGGCTACGCCACCGAGGGCGGGTTCGTCCGGCTGTTCGGACTGCCGGAGGACCGGCAGCTGCGCTACGGGCAGGCGCTCATGAGGCGGGCCGGGGCGCGGCGCATCGTCCGGATGCTCCTGTCGGCGGCCCTGATCCCGCCCGTCCTGCCGTTTCTGTCGGTGGTGTCGCGGATGTCGCGCGACGCGTCGATGCGCGAAGCCGTGGCGTCGCTGTCCGACCCCCGCCGTCTGGTGAGGGCGCGCCGGCTGATCGCCCTCTACGACCTCCCGCAGCCCATCGACGCCGAACTGAAGATGGCGACGAAGCGCGACTTCGGACTCCTCCACTCCGAGGAGATGGCGCGCGAACTGCTCAGGGTTGCCCGGGAGCGGGGCGTGCGCAAGATGCACGCGATCGTCGGCCTCGGCCACGAAGCCGAGATGGTGTGGGCGCTTCCGCGACTGGCGTCCGGCTGAGACCTCAGCGCGTAACGACGACCTTCGTACCCAGCTGCGCCCAGTCCCACATCCTGGCCGCGTCGGCCTTGCGCTGACGCACGCACCCGCGGCTGCGGAACTGGCCGACTTCGTCGTCGCGCTGGATCTGCTGGCCCTTGCGGTTGGTCGGGATGGCGTGGAAACCGATGGCCAGGGGCTTGCCGCGGATGAACCTCACCATGTACTCCAGTCGCAGTCCGCCGCTGGCCGATGAGTTCCGCGATCTCGAGAAGACGCTGTGGGTGCCGGGCTTGGGGACGTTCTTGCGTCCGGACACCGGCCACGTCCCGAACACCGTCCCGTTCTGCTCGACCAGCCAGACACGCTGCTGTGAGTTGGAGTACACGACGCGCCGGCCCTCGCCCGATCCGCCCGGGACCGCAGGCTGCGGCTCCGGTTGCGGCGCGGGCTGCGGTGGGGGTGGCGCCGGCTCGGGGGCCGGTGCGGGGGTGGGCGTGGGAGTCGGGTTGAGTGGTGGGAGCTGGGCCGAGGCCGGGAGCCGGACGACGGAGGCCAGGACGAAGGCGGCTACCAGCGCGGCGGCGACTACGAACCCGCGACGACTCCTGAACAGTGCCATGAGGACCTCCTCCCCATGACCTATCCCCTGCCGTGGAGGCCGCCCAAACCTCCCCAAAACGGGCTACGCCAGGGTCATCAGCCTCTCCGCCGCGGCGTGCAGGGTCTCGAGCTTCTTGGGAAAGGCGAAGCGGATCTTGTCCGCCCCGTCACGCGGGTTGGAGTAGAAGCTGGACCCCGGCACGGCGGCGACACCGACCTCGGTGATGAGCCTGCGCGAGAAGCCGATGTCGTCGGCGTCGGGGTCGAAGCGCGACGTGTCGCACATGACGTAGTACGCGCCGTCGGGGACGCGAAGTCCGAAGCCGGCTTTCTCCAGGGCGCCGCACAGGACGTCCCGGCGCTCCCGGTACTCGACGGCAAGGCGGTCGTAGTAGTCCGGCGGCATGTTCATGGCCGCCACTCCCCCCTCCTGCAACGGAGCGGCGGCCCCCACGGTGAGGAAGTCGTGGACCTTGCGGATCGCGCCGGTGGCGGCCGGCGGGGCGATCGTCCATCCCACCCGCCACCCAGTGACGGCGTAGGTCTTCGACAGCGCATTGATCGTGACCGTGCGGTCCTCCAGGCCGGGCACGGTGGCGGGCGGGATGTGTCCGCCCGGCCCCATGTAGTGGATGTGCTCGTAGATCTCGTCGGTGAGCACGTAGGTGTCCCACTGCTGGCACAGGCCGCTGATGAGGTCCAGCTCCTCGCGGGTAAAGACCTTGCCCGTCGGGTTGTGCGGAGTGTTGACGATGATGGCGCGCGTCCGGGGGCCGAAGGCCGACCGCAGGTCCGCCTCGTCGAAGTGCCAGTCCGGCTCGTGCAGCTTCACGAACCGGGGTACCGCGCCGGACAGGATCGTGTCCGGGCCGTAGTTTTCGTACCAGGGCTCGAAGATGACGACCTCGTCGCCTGGGTCCAGCAGCGCGAGGCACGCCGCGATCATGGCCTCGGTCGAGCCGCACGTGACGCAGATCTGGGTCTCCGGGTCGACCTTCCAGCCCGGATAGGTCCGCTCGTTCTTCGCGGCGATCGCCTCGCGGAAGCCGCGGGCCCCCCAGGTGATCGCGTACTGGTTGACGTCGGCATCAAGGGCCGCCTTGGCGGCGTCCTTGAGCTCCTGGGGGCACGAGAAGTCGGG
>DATLNZ010000032.1 GCA_035536535.1 Actinomycetota bacterium
CAAGCGACTTGCCGCCGGGCCCCATCACCGTGGTGTGCAGCGACTGGTACATGTTGAACTTCGGCTGCGCGATGTAGTCCTTCAGGCGCCCCGGGATGGGGACGTACAGCGCGTGCACGACGCCAAGGGCCACGTAGCACTCGGGCATCTGCTCGACCAGGATCCGGATGCCGACGAGGTCCAGGATCTCGTCGAACTCTCGGCCCCTTTCGACCATCTTCTGGTAGATCGAGTAATAGTCCTTGGCGCGGCCGGTCACGTCCGCTCGGATCTTGGCCGTCTCCAGGTGCTCGCGCAGGTCAACGCACACCGTCTGCAGGGTGCGGTCGCGCTCCGGCTGGCGGCGCTCGGTTAGGTCGACCACCTCCTGGTAGCGCTTGGGGTAGCGGTACCGGAAGGCGAGGTCCTCGAGCTCGGTTTTCATCTGCGCCATACCGAGGCGGTTGGCCAGAGGGACGTAGATTTCAAGGGTCTCGCTGGCCTTGAGCTCCTGCTTCTCCGGGGGCAGGGCGCCGAGGGTGCGCATGTTGTGCAGCCGGTCGGCGAGCTTGACGATGATCACGCGGACGTCGCGCGCCATCGCCACCATCATCTTGCGGTAGTTCTCGGCCTTCGCGTGCTCGACGGACGTGAATCCGATCTTCGCGATCTTCGTGAGGCCGTCGATGATCTCGGCGACCTCTTCGCCGAACCCCTCGCGCAGCTCCTCGAGAGACGCGTCGGTGTCCTCCACTGCGTCGTGCAGCAGGGCGGCGATTACGGACGTGACGTCGAGGCCGATGTCGGCGAGGATCACCGCGACCCCGAGCGGGTGCGTGATGAACGGCTCACCGGACTTGCGCAGCTGTCCGGCGTGCATCGCGTGCGCGACGCGGTAGGCGCGGATCACGTCCGCCAGGTCCGCGCCCGGGTGCCGGCGCCGCAGGGACTCCAGCAGCGGACGCAGCTCCTCGGGCGCGTCGCCATCGCCTCCCGGGGTGCCCATGAGCCGGGACAGCGCCGCTCGAAGCGGACCGATGGCGGCGGCGCGGGACTGGGACATACCTAAGTGTGCCTCACCCGGCAGCCCCACCCGAGGGGCTCAGAACCGAGCTCAGACCGAGCGGACGGGGGCCGGGTCGCCGTTGGTCAGCTGCAGACCGGTGTAGAAGTCCGGACTTGCCGGGGTGGCAAGGAACACGTTGGACACCGACGAGGGGTACGCCCGGACCTCCCAGTGCACGTGGCTTCGTCCGGCGCATCCGGACGGGTAGCTGTCGTCGCCCTGATAGCCGAGCAGGCGTCCGGCAGACACCGTCGTCCCCGGAGTGATCCCCCGTGCGATGAGGCTTCGTCCGGACGCGCAGTCGCCCATGTGTCCGTAGATCGTGTACGTGTACAGCCCATTGCCGCCGGTGTTGCGCGCATGGCGAAGGACCACGCGCCAGCCCATGCCGTTGCCCCGCTCGGCGCTCCACACCACTCCCGGCGCCGCCGCGACCACGGGAGTCACACCGGGGGTCCGGGAGCCGAGGATGTCCACGCCCTTGTGCGCGCGGCGGCCGGGGCCGCAGTCCCAGGTCCTCAGCCTGTTGCGCTGGTCGTAGTAGCGCGTAGTGGAGACCGACGAAGAGGTGCTGCGGCAGGACAGGAAAAGCCCCGTGCTGCCGATCGTCCCCCTGGACGGAACCCTCATCCCACCCGCGGCAAGCGCAGGCGCAGGCGACGTCAGCGCCGCAAGAAGGGCGACGAGGACGACGCAGGACGGCCAAAAGCGGCGGGAAAGGTGGCTCATGTATAGACAAACGCAACACTAGTACACAGCCGTCGCACCGTGTCCTCACCTGCTGCAAGGCTGCATCGCGTGACGGCCAAGCGCGCGGGGGGAGACACCGGCACATCCACCGCCCCCGACCCCCAGCCGATCTCCCGCCTCAAGCGCGCGCGGACGCTTCGCCGCGTAGCCCTGGGGGTGCTGTTCGTCTTCCTAGCGCTGTCGCTCGCCGGAGCGTTCGGGGTCCGGACCAGGACCGTGTCCGCCTCGTTCGGCGGCTACACCCTCGAGCAGGAGTACGCGACGATCACTCGTCCGGGGCTCGCCACTCCGTGGGCCCTGACGGTGCGCAAGCCGGGCGGTTTCGACGGTCCCGTGACCGTGGGGGTGTCGGCGTCCTACTTCGACATCTTCGACGAAAACGGCATCGACCCCGAGCCTTCGTCCTCCACGACGGGCCCGAACGGGCTGCTCCTGTGGGAGTTCGAGCCCCCGGACGGAGACTCGCTGGAAATCTCCTTCGACGCAAGGCTGGAACCGGCGCGGCAATCCGGCGCGCGCGGCCGCAGCGTCGTATTCGAGGACGATCGCGCGGTGGTGTCGGTGTCCTACGTCACGAGGGTGGCTCCGTAGATGGAGATCGTTCTCCGGGCCACCTTCGTCTTCTTCTTCCTGTGGGTGCTGACGCGCGCGATGGGCAAGCGCGAGCTGGCCGAGATGACCGCGCTGGAGATGGTGCTGCTGGTGACGATGGGTGACCTCGTCCAGCAGGGTGTGACCCAGGAGGACATGTCCCTGACGGGGGCCGTGATGGCCGTCGGGACGATCGCCTTCTGGATCCTGGTCTTCTCCTACACCGGGTTCCGCTGGCGCCGGGCCGAGGACGTCATCGCCGGGTTCCCGGTTGTGGTCATGCGCGACGGACAGGTGATCCAGGACGCGCTGAACATCGAGCGGATTCCGACAGACGAGCTGATGGAGGCCGCCCGCAGCCATGGGATCGACGACCTGACCAAGGTCCGGGTGGCGATCCTGGAGCCCGACGGGCGCTTTTCGTTCATCACCGACGACAAGCAGCAGGACGAGCCCACGGAGCGCCATGAACTGTAAGAGGCGGATGCGCGGTAGGTGAGGACCTGAGGTAGTCGCGAGGTCGGTGTCTGGTCCTACGCTCGCTGGATGGAAATCCGCTTCTTCATCGACGAAGAGACGGGCGATCCCCACGTCTACCTGCACGGCGTAAGCGAGACCGAGGTCGCTGAGGTGCTATCGGCACCCATCGAGGACCGCCAGGGGGCGGATGAGACCAGGGTCGCCATCGGCCGAACTGAAGGGGGGCGCCTGCTGCGGATTATTTACGTGCGCGATCCGACACCCCCGTCCATCTTTGTGATCACGGCATACGTCGTGAGCGGACGAGTGGCCTGGGCGTTGCGCCGTAGAATGAGGGGCCGATGAAAGCTGAGAACAGGCTCCCGCCGGGGTGGAGCGAAGAGCGCGTTCGCCGCGTGCTTGAGCACTACGAGAGCCAAACCGACGAGGAAGCCGTCGCGGAGGACGAAGCCGCGTACTCCTCAGACGGCCAAACGATGATCCAGGTGCCAACCGATCTCGTCCCAGAGGTCAGAGACCTTCTCGCACGACGTCAGTCAGGCTGATCGTGCGCCCGTCTCGCAAGGGGGCCCCTTGCGCAAACAGCAGCTTCGCGAAGCGACCGGGTGCCGCTCCTGATTCCGCTGTGTAAGAATCCCCCCTAGCACGTACCCCGGCTCGGCCCGGGACCCCCCGACCCCAGGAAAGCAGGTGCTCCGGCTCGATGAACATCGTCGTGTGTGTGAAGCAGGTACCCGACCCGAACCTGCCCCCGCAGCTGGACGGCAACCGGCTCAAAAGGCAGGGGCTGGCCGCGGTTCTGGACCCCGGTGACGAGTTCGGCGTAGAGGCCGGACTGCAGCTCGCCGAGGCGAACGGGGGCGAGGTCACCGTCGTGTCGATGGGCCCCCCGCAGGCGATGGAGGCCATCCGCAAAGCGCTTTCGATGGGCGCTCACAAGGGAGTGCTCGTCAGCGACGAGTCGCTCGTCAACTCCGACGCGCTGGTAACGGCGCGGGTGCTCGCGGCGGCGATCAAGCGCAACCCCTTCGACCTCGTGATCGCGGGCGTCGAGTCCACCGACGGCTACTCCGGCGTCGTCCCCGGAATGCTCGCCGCGCTGCTGGACATCCCCCAGGCCACCTTCGCCAAGCACCTGGAAGTCAAGGACTCGGCCCTGCTAATGCACCGCCAGACCGAAAAGGGCTACGACGTGGTCGAGTGCCCGCTTCCGGTTCTCATCACGGTCACTGCCGGTGTCAACGAGCCTCGGTACCCGTCGTTCAAGGGGATCGTCGGAGCCAAGTCCAAGCCGGTGGACCAGCTGGCCGTGGCCGACCTGGGCTTGGACCCCCAGCACACGCAGGAGTCGCAGACGGTGGCCGAGATCACAGAGGCGCCGCAGCGCGCATCCGGAGAAATCATCGAAGACGACGGGACGGCCGCCGCGAAGATCGCGGACTTCCTCGTCCGGACCAAGGTGATCTGACATGTCGAAGATCTGGGTTTTCGCTGAGGTGTCCGAGGACGGCCAGCCGACGTCCACGACGCTGGAGATGCTGACGAAGGCAAGGTCCCTGGGCGGGACCGTGGAGGCCGTTGCGCTCGGACCCGGAGCCACCAAGGGGGCCGAGGAGCTCGGACGCCACGGCGCGACCGCCGTCTACGCGTCCGAAGAGAAGGTGTTCGCGGAGTTCCTCGCGCAGCCGGCCGCACACGCGCTGGCCGAGCTCGTGTCGCGCGAGCAGCCGAACCTGATCCTCTTCTCCACCGACTACGACTCCCGTGACATCGCTGCGCGACTGGGCGCCCGCACGGGATCGACCGTCATGAGCAATGCGAGCGACGTCCTGGCCGTGGACCGCGCGCAGACGCAGATCTTCGGCGGACAGAAGATCGTGGACGTGGCGCTGTCCGGGCCGGACCCCAAGATCGTCCTGGTGCGGGCGAAGTCCTTTCCGGCCGAGCCGGCGGAAGGCACGGCGGAAGTGCGCCCCGTGGACGTCCAGATCCCGGAGTCGGAGCTCAAGGCCCGGCGGACCGAGCGCCACCAGGAGGAGGCCGAGGGTCCCAAGCTCGAGGACGCCAAGGTCGTCATTGCTGGGGGCCGGGGGCTGGGCAAACCTGAGAACTTCGACCTGCTGGAGCAGATCGCGTCCGAGATCCCAGGCTCGGCGGTGGGGGCCACGCGCGCCGTCGTGGACGCCGGATGGGTCGGATACAACAAGCAGATCGGCCAGACCGGCAAGACCGTCAAGCCGCAGGTCTACATCGCGTGCGGCATCAGCGGAGCCTCACAGCACCAGGTCGGGATGAAGGAGTCGCGCAACATAATCGCGATCAACAAGGACGCGGAGGCGCCGATCCTGTCCATCGCCGACCTGGGCGTGGTGGGTGACGTTTTGAAGGTCCTGCCGCAGGTCGTGGAGGAGATCCGCAAGCGCAAGGGCTGAGGAATTCGGCCACAGCCCCCGGTCAGCGATCCGCAGATGGAGGCTTGACGATTCCGCCCGGCGCCCGCCGCGACTTCCAGCCCGCGAACAGCGCGACCACCATAAGCACCGCCGGCAGGACCAGCAGCACGTAGAGGCCCCCGAGCCTCAGTCCCAAAAGGGCCGCAGCCACCGCTCCCACCAGCGCAAGCCAGATCCACATGTCCGCCTCCTCCACTGTTCAGCTTCCGGACGACCCCTTCAGC
>DATLNZ010000033.1 GCA_035536535.1 Actinomycetota bacterium
CGTGTTGTGCGGGGCGGGGTCGGTGAGGTCGTCGGCGGGGACGTACACCGCCTGCAGTGACGTGATCGACCGCCCGCGCGTGGACGTGATCCGCTCCTGAAGCTCACCCATCTCCTCGGCCAGCGTCGGCTGGTAGCCGACTGCCGAGGGCATCCGGCCGAGCAGCGTCGACACCTCGGAGCCCGCCTGCGTGAAGCGGAAGACGTTGTCCACGAAAAGGAGCACGTCCTGGCGCTCCACGTCGCGGAAGTACTCGGCGATCGTCAGCGCGGACAGCGCCACCCGCAGCCGGACACCGGGCGGCTCGTCCATCTGTCCGAACACAAGGGCCGTCTTGTCCAGGACCTCGGCCTCCTTCATCTCCAGCCACAGGTCGTTGCCCTCGCGGGTGCGCTCGCCGACTCCGGCGAACATCGACACGCCGCCGTGCTGCTGAGCGAAGCGCGCGATCATCTCCTGGATCACGACGGTCTTGCCGACGCCGGCGCCGCCGAACATCCCGATCTTCCCGCCCTTGACGTAGGGGGCCAGCAGGTCGATGACCTTGATCCCGGTCTCGAGCATCTCGGACTTCGGCTCCAGGTCCTTGAAGTCCGGAGCGTCGCGGTGGATGTCCCAGCGGTCCGCCGGCTCTATCCGCGGGCCCTTGTCGATGACCTCCCCGATGACGTTGATGACGCGTCCGAGCACCTGGGGGCCGACGGGCATGGTGATGGAGCGTCCGGTGTTGATGGCCTCCGTGCCGCGCACCAGGCCGTCTGTAGGCTGCATGCAGATCGCCCGGACGCGGCTGTGGCCTATGTGCTGGGCCACCTCCGCGGTGATGACCGCGCGCTGGCCTTCGATGTCACGTCGGCGGATCTTCAGCGCGTAGTTGATCTCCGGCAGGGCGTCCGGCATGAACTCGACGTCCACGACCGGACCGATGACGGAAAGGATCCGACCCACCAGACGCGGGTTCTCCCGCGCCTCGCCCGCTACCCTGTCCCACTCTTCCTGCTCCTGCTGCCCGATGCTCCAGACCTGGGTGTCCATGTGTGACTCCTATTTCCGGAGCGCCTCGGCGCCCCCGACGATGTCCGCGATCTCGGTTGTGATCTCCGCCTGCCGGGCCTGGTTGGCCACTCGCGTGTAGAAGCGGATCAGGTCCTCTGCGTTCTCGGTGGCCGAGGACATGGACCTCCTGCGCGCCGCGTGCTCGCTGGCGGCCGACTCCAGCAGCGCCTGGAACACCTTCACCTCCACGTACATGGGCAGCAGGTGCTCCAGAATCTCCCGGGGGCCGGGCTCGAACTCGTAGACCGGCGGGTACTCCCGGCCTCCCTCGACGGCCTCGGCCGAGACGGGAAGGACCTCGACCGCGACGGGCTGCTGCGTGAACATCGACGTGAACTCCGTGTACACCAGGCGGGCGCTGGAGATGCGTCCTTCGTTGAAGTCGGCCATCACCTTCTCGGCGATGGCCCGCGCGTCCGCGTAGGACGGGGATTCCGAGAACCCCGACCACTGCGCCTCCATGGGGACCTTCCTAAACCGGAAGGCCGAGATTCCCTTGCGCCCGGCGGCGTAGGTGATGGACTCCCCGCCCGACTCCGCCCGCGTGCGCTCGGCCAGCCGCAGGACGTTGGCGTTGTACGCACCCGCCAGTCCCCGGTCGGCGGTGACGACCACGAGCCCCACGGGACCGTCGTGGCGTTCGAGCAGCGGGTGTTCCAGGCGCTCGGTGGTCGCGGCGAGGTCACGGATGACGTCGCCGATCTTCTGGGCGAAAGGCCGCGCCTGCCTGACGTTGCGCTCGGCCCGGACGATCCGCGACGCGGCGATGAGCTCCATCGCCTTGGTGATCTTTTTGGTCGACTGAACCGACTTGATCCGCCGCTTGACCTCCCGGAGCTTGGCGCCCATCGCTAACCCGCGCCCTGCCCCACCGACGCCATAAACCCGGTCTTGAACTCACCGATGGCCGCCGCCAGCTTCTGCAGCACGTCGTCCGGCAGGTCCCCGCGCTCCCTGATGTGCTGGCCGATCTCAGCGTGGCGCGTGCGCATGTGCGCCAGCAGCTCCTGCTCAAAGCGGCGCACTTCCTGTACCGGGACGTCGTCCAGGAACCCCTGGATCCCCTTGTTGGGAAGTCCCGTGCCGGAGAAGATCGAGATCACCTGCTCCTCGACCGGCATCGGCGAGTACTGCGGCTGTTTGAGCAGCTCCACGAGCCGCTGGCCCCGCGACAGCTGCCCCTGGGCCGACTTGTCCAGCTCCGAACCGAACTGGGCGAACGCCTCCAGCTCGCGGTAGGAGGCCAGGTCCAGCCGCAGCGTCCCGGCCACCGTCTTCATGGCCTTGATCTGCGCGGCGCCGCCCACCCGGGAGACGGACAGTCCGACGTTCACCGCCGGACGCACCCCCTGATAGAACAGGTCGGTCTCCAGGTAGATCTGCCCATCGGTGATGGAGATGACGTTGGTGGGGATGTAGCCGGACACGTCCCCACCCTTGGTTTCCACGACCGGCAGGGCGGTGAGCGATCCGCTGCCGAGCTCGGCCGACAGCTTGGCCGCTCGCTCGAGCAGACGCGAGTGCAGGTAGAAGACGTCGCCCGGGAAAGCCTCGCGTCCCGGGGGCCTGCGCAGCAGAAGTGAGATCTGGCGGTAGGCATCGGCCTGCTTGGACAGGTCGTCGTACACGACCAGCGCGTGCTCTCCCTTGTACATCCAGTAAGCGCCGATAGCAGCCCCGGAGTAGGGCGCGATGTAGCGGAATGGGGCCGGGTCCGACGCCGCGGCGACGACGATGACCGTGTACTCCATTGCGCCGGCGTCCTCCAGCCGGGCCTGGATCTCGCGGACGGTCGAGGCCTTGAGGCCGACCGCCACGTAGATGCACTTGACCTGGTTCGGGGTGCCCCAGTACTGGCGCTGGTTGATGATCGCGTCCACACCGATCGTGGACTTGCCCGTCTGGCGGTCGCCGATGATCAGCTCGCGCTGGCCGCGTCCGATGGGCGTCATCGCGTCGATGGCCTTGATGCCCGTCTGCAGCGGCTCGTGGACCGGCTGGCGCTCGACGACGGACGCTGCCTGGATCTCCAGGGGACGGAACTCCGACTGCGAAACGGGGCCCTTGTCGTCCACGGGCTCGCCGAGCGCGTTGACGACGCGGCCGAGCAGCGAGTCGCCGGCGGGAACCGACAGGATCCGGCCCGTCTGCCGGACGGAGTCGCCCTCCTGCAACTGGGAGGCGTCACCCAGGACGATCGCCCCGACCGACGTCTCCTCGAGGTTGAAGGCCAGGCCCACGAGGTTGTTGGGGAACTCCAGGATCTCGTTGGCCATGCAGTGCGGGAGCCCGGAGATCCGAGCGATGCCGTCGCCCGTCTCGAGCACGCGGCCGACCTCCTCGACCTGAGCGGTCGGCCTCCAGTCGTCGATGTTGCGCCGCAGAGCGGCTGCTATGTCGCCCGGGTTGATCGTCAGCTCTGCCATTTTGTCGTTACCCCTGTTCAGTCGAGCCGTTCCTTGAGCTCCTGGAGACGGCGCCGCACAGTGCCGTCTATCACCTGGTCGCCGACCTTCGCGTGGATCCCTCCGAGCACGGCGGGATCGACGACGACCTTGACGTCGACACGTTTGCCGGTCGCCCTGCTCAGCGCCTCCTCGAGCCTCGGCCGCTGGTCGTCGGACAGCGGCTGGGCCACCCTCACTTCGGCGATCACCCGGTCCCGCGCCTCGGCCGCCAGGGAGCCCAGCGACTCGACGATCTGCGACAGCTCCCGGGTCCGGCCCTGAGAGATCACGAAGCCGAGGACGTTGCGTGTATGTGGTGAGGCCTTGTCGCCGAAGATTTCGTCGATCACCGCAAGCTTGCGCTCGGCAGGGACGGCGATGTCGGTCAGCGCGGCCCTCAGCTCGTGGTGCTGCTCGAGCGCCTTGGAGAACCGGAACAGCTCGTCGGACACCCTGTCGATCGCGTCCTCGGCCGCCGCGATCTGAAAGAGCGCGGTGGCGTAGCCGCGGATGAGATCGGTGTCCGGCACGGCCCTAACCTCCCGCTCCGTTGCCCGTGCCCGAGTCCGAGCCCGAGCCCGAGCCGACGGACGCGATGAACTGGTCCACGAGGGTCCGCTGCGCCGCAGGATCCGACAGTTCGCGCTCCACGACCCTTCGGGCGGCCTCGATGGAGATCTCAGCCATCTGGCTGCGCAGGTCCCCAAACGCCCTGTCGCGCTCGCCCTCGGCATCGGTCCGGGCCCGCGCGACGATCTGCCGGGCTTCCTCCTCGGCCTTGGCGATGATGTCCCGGCGCACCTGCTCGGCCGCGGCCGTCTCGTCGCGCAGGATCTGGTCGGCCTGTCCGCGGGCGTCGGCCAGCTGTCGCCTGAGCTGCTCACGCTGCTCTTCGGAATCCAGACGTGCCTGCTCGGCCCGCTCGAGCTCCCCGCGAATGGCGTCCTCGCGCGCCCGCAGCGCCTTGCGCATGTTCGGGAACACGAGCTTGTACATGACCGCCAGAAAGACCAGGAACGCGAACGTTCCCACGATCAGCTCGTCCATGAGAGGGAGAACTACCCGCAGACCTCCCTCCCCGGCCTCCTCGGCGGCCAGCAGCAGCAGATTCATGTGGACGCTCCTTTAGGTGATCAGGAAGAAGAGGACGAAGCCCAGTAGCGCCAGCGCCTCGGCGAGAGCGAACCCGAGGAACATGATCGGCCGGACGAGACCCGCCGACTCGGGCTGGCGCGCGATGGCCTGGATGGCCGCGCTGAACACGAGGCCGATGGCCAGCCCCGGCCCGAGCGTGGCCAGTCCGTAGACGAGGCCCTTGCCCACCGGGGCGAGACTCACGGCGTCGTTGGCCGCCTGTGCAAGCAGTTCCATGAATTGCCTCCCTTCAGTGCTCCGGATGACTCGCGCCGGCTATGTACACCGCCGTGAGGATGGTGAAGATGAACGCCTGGATGGCGCCCACGAAGACCTCGAATCCGACCAGCACGATCGACAGCACGATCGGGCCGACCGCCAGCGGCTTGAGAAGAAGGGCGTCGGACCCCCACAAGAAGTAGGCCGAGGCGAGGAAGAAGATAGTCAGCATCACGTGGCCGGCCATCATGTTCGCGAACAACCGCACGGCCAGCGTCACTGGACGAAACACCAGGGTCGACAAAAACTCCACCGGCGTGAGGATCAGGTAGATCGGCTTCGGCACCCCCGGAGGGAACAGCATCCCGCGGAAGTAGCCGATGAACCCCTGCTCACGGATGCCGACGAAGTTGTAGGTCACCCAGGTGATCATCGCCAGCAGGGCAGGGAAGGCCATGTGGCTGGTGACGGGGAACTGGATCACCGGCACCACCTCCAAAAAGTTCAGCCCGAAGACGAAGAAGAACAGCGTCGTCAGATAGGGCAGCCACTTGTCGCCCTCCGGGCCGATCGTCGGCAGAACGATGTTCTCCCGCACGAAGCCGATACCGGCCTCCATCACGTTCTGCAGTCCGGTGGGCACGACCCGTGCCCTGGAGAACGCGGAGACGAAAAGGACGGACAGCAGCGCCGTCGTCGCGAGCATCACGAGCATCAGGGTCGTCACGTGAAACGTGAAGCCCGCGACGCTGAACGAGAACAACGGCTCCCAGCCGAACAAGTGGGTGACCGTCGGGACATGGAACCCCTTGTCCTCGGCGGCCAGGACCCGGAGCATCGGCGTCATCTGGCAACCCTCCACGCGGGAACGTAGGACTTACGCACGTAGCTCACGCACTCGGCCCCCAGAGCCACCGCCAGCGCCGAGCAGAAGCCGGCGGCGAGAAGACCCCGGTGCACCCAAGGCAGCGAAGTGGCCGCTGCCAGCGCGGAGAACATCAGGAACATCCGGACGACGAACGCGGCGTAACCGAAGGCGATCACTCCCGGACGAAGCACCCTCGCCCAGCCCGTGGACAGCGCTGCCGCGGCGAGGTTCACGGCGGCCAGACCTGCGCCCGCGAGCGCTGATGCCGCTCCCGTCCGGCCGCCCGCGAGGGTGCCCACAACGGCCAGGGCGACGGCGACGGCCGCCAGGGGCGGCAGCGTCTTTGCCAGCAGCCTCAGCTCAACTCGCACGGGAAGCCTCTTTCGGAAAGGTGCGGATATAGACCAGGTAGACACCGGCGAAGTTGCCGACGAGGATGCCGATCACCAACAGAACGGGCCCGGTGGACAGCCACCGGTCCAGCAACCAGCCGGCTCCTCCCCAGACCGCGATGCCGCTCAAGATGTAGCTGACGGCGGTCCACGCGTCGCCGAGGCCCCGCCACGTATCGCGGGTTTGTCGGGGGCCGGACAAAGCGCCAGCGAGTCTATTGGCTAGCTTCTCGGGCTGTCGAACCGGCCCCCGTCCGGCGCGGTCGTCCCGGGGAGCTTGTGAATTCATGCACAAACTATACCCGCTGCGCCGGAGGCGGAGCAACCTCCCCCTCCGCCGGTTGGGGGACCTGGCCGCGGGCCTGGCGCGGCGCTCGCAGCCGCGGGGCGAAGGTCAGCAGCCCCACCGTTCCCCCGGCTACTGCGAAAGCCAGCGCGTAGGCGCCCCACGGCATCACTCCCGCCATGACCAGTCCGGCCGCCAGCAGCAGGGCCCAGCCGTACATCACGAGGACCGCCTCCCGCTGTGAGTGGCCGAACCGCATCAGCCGGTGATGGATGTGCTCTTTGTCCGGGGTGTGAATCGGTCGCCCCGTCGCCAGCCGGCGCACCACCGCGAAGACCAGGTCCGTGATCGGAAGAGCGAGGAACACGATCGGCATGAAGACCATGGGCAGGGCGACTCGTCCTCCCGCGCTCCCGGGGCCGTTGAACGTCCCGATTACCGAGATGGTGGCCCCCGCAAGCAGGTAGCCCAGGGGCATCGCCCCGGAATCGCCGAGGAAGATCCGGGCCGGGTTGAAGTTGTAGCGCAGAAAGCCGATGCAGGCGCCGACCAGCGCCACGCACACCAGCGGAGCGATCGGGGCGGACCCCAGGAACTCAGTCGGCAGCCGGGTGAAGTACACGAAGAGAGATCCAGCAGCTATGGCCGTGAGCCCAGCGCACAGCCCGTCCAGGCCGTCGATGAAGTTGACGGCGTTCATGAGAAACACGATCCACAGGATCGTGAGAATCGCCGAGACGTCCTGCGACACGGACAGCACCCCGATGCCCGGCAGCCAGAAGTAGGTCATCCGGATTCCCGAGAGGAACAGGATGCCCGCGGCGAACACCTGTCCCGCGAGCTTCGCCGGCGGGGACAGCTCACGCCGGTCGTCTGCTATCCCGAGCGCGAGCGGCACAATTCCTCCGACAACCAGGCCCACGAGCTCGCTGAACCGGAATGCCTCGCGGAACGAAGGGAAGGCGGCGGCGAACAGGCAGGCGGCCACGAACGCCGCGTACACGGCGATGCCACCGAGGGTGGGGGTCGGCGCGAGGTGGACCTTCCGGTCCGTGGGGACGTCGATGGCCCCGATGTGCCTCGACAGCGCGCACACGGCGGGGGTGACGAGGTACGAGACGGCCGCGGCGACCAGTCCGACGAGCAGGTACAGGTGAAGAGGAGGGCCGCCCGCGAGCCCGGGCATCAGCCCGCGCCGGCAGCGGCGGCGACGGCGTTGAGACCCGGGTAGGCCGGAAAGGCGGCCGTCAGCTCGCGTACCTCTTCGCGCGCCCAGGTCGCCGTCGCTTCCGATTCGTCGCGCAGGGCGCGGCCGATGACGCCGGCCACGCGCCGCATCTCCTGCTGCTTCATCCCCACGGTGGTGAGGATCGGCGTTCCGACCCGGATCCCCGAGGCGACCGCCGGAGGCCGCGTGTCGAAGGGGATGGCGTTTTTGTTCAGAGTCACGCCTACGAGGTCCAGGCGCCGCTCGGCCTCCGCGCCCGTCAGGCCCAGCGGCGTCACGTCGGCGAGCACCAGGTGCGTGTCCGTCCCACCTGAGACGATCCGCAGTCCCTCGGCGGCCAGCGCCGCCGCGAGCTCGCGCGCGTTGGCGACCACCTGGGCCGCGTACTCCCGGAACTCAGGCTGGGCCGCCTCGCGCAGCGATACCGCCTTCGCCGCCACCACGTGCATGAGCGGACCTCCCTGCACCCGCGGGAAAACCGCGGAGTCCAGGGCCTTGGCGTGCTCGGCGCGGCTGAGGATCATTCCCCCGCGGGGGCCGCGGAGTGTCTTGTGCGTGGTGAAGGTGACCACGTCGGCGTGGGGGACGGGCGAAGGGTGGGCTCCCCCGGCTACCAGACCGATGAAGTGGGCGGCGTCGCAAAGGAAAACGGCACCCACTTCGTCGGCGATGCTGCGGAAAGCCTCGAAGTCGAACACCCGGGGGTAGGCGGTGGCGCCCGCGACGACCATCCGCGGCTTGGCTTTACGGGCGATGTCGCGCACGCGGTCGTAGTCGATCAGCTCCGAGTCCTTCTCGACTTCGTACGCGGCGATCTCGTAGAGCCTGCCGGAGAAGTTGACCGGTGAACCGTGGGTGAGGTGTCCGCCGTGGGCCAGGTTCATCCCCAGCAGCGTGTCGCCCGGCTTCATGAACGCGAAGTAGGCCGCCATGTTCGCCTGGGCCCCCGCGTGGGGCTGCACGTTGGCGTGCTCAGCGCCGAACAGCTCCTTGGCCCGCTCGATCGCCAGCAGTTCGGCTTCGTCAACGAACTCGCAGCCGCCGTAGTACCTGCGGCCGGGGTATCCCTCCGCGTACTTGGTGGTCAAGCAGGAACCCAGCGTCTCCAGGACCGCGCGGGACGGAAGGTTCTCCGAAGCGATCAGGTTCAGCTTCGAGCGGAGGCGGCCGAGCTCTGAGTCGAGGATCCTGGCGATCTGCGGGTCCTGCTGCTGGACGGAGTCCATCTGCGCGCCCCTACTTTCCCTCGACGAGCCTCACTGCGTCCGTGACCAGGACCTTTACCGCCTTGGCGTAGTTCTGCCACGCCGAGCCGTCGCGGCCGGCCGGGTCGGCCATCTCAAAGTCCTCCGGCCGCAGACCCGCCCAGAAACCGTGGTCCGACCGTGCCTTGCGCCTGAGGTCGTGCGCCTGCGAAACCGTCCAGCGCATGCGGTCGGAGTCGTCGGCGAAAAGGATCGAGGGGCGGGTGGGCGTCTGCTTGGCCCAGTGCACGAACTCCTTGAGCGTGAAGCAGCGCCCCCAGGCGTGCGGGACCAGGCTCCATACGTCCGACACCTGCTCCCAGGACATGGCCAGGATCAGGTCCGACGACTCACACAGCTGGGCCGACAGCGACTTGAGCTGCTGGCCGGCCATGTCCACGCCCAGCGTTTTCCCGAGCTCCACGGTCGAGACGGGTGGAGGCGCACCCTCCACCGACCCGGTTCCGGCCGAGGTGATGTGCCAGGTGGGCCCGCCGTTCACGCAGGCTTTCGTGCACGCTTCGGCGATCGAGCTGCGGGCTTCAACGCCCGTGCAGACGTACAGGAGCTTGAAGGAGGAGTTCGGCATGCAGTGAATCTAACACCCGCCGCCCCCGACCCCAATTCCGAGCGCCTCCTCGAGGTCCGCGACCGCCAGCGCACCCCGTCTAAGCACCCTGGGCACGTCCCGGGTCAGGTCCAGGATCGTGGAGTCGAGTCCCCCGGGGGCCGGCGGACCGTCGGCGTATGCGTCCACCGAATCACCGAACAGCTCCCTCACCGCCGGGATCGATCCCGGCGTGGGACGTCCGGACAGGTTCGCGCTCGACGCGGCCGCCGGGCCGCTTTGCCGCAGCAGCTGCAGCGCCACGGGATGGTCCGGGATCCTGACGCCGATCGTGCCGCCGGCGCCGAGTTCCGGTACGTCGATCCTGGAGGTGAGCACGAGCGTGAGCGGTCCCGGGGTGAACCTGTCGAGCAGCAACGCCGCATGAGCCGGGACCTCGGCCACCCCCGGCACCAACGACGGGTCGGACAAGAGCACCTGGAGCGGCTTGTCCGACGGACGGCCCTTGAGCTCGAACAGCCGACGGATCGCGTCCGGACGGTCCAGACGGCACCCGAGGCCGCACACGGTCTCGGTGGGGAACGCGACAATCCCGCCGAGGTCCATTGCCCTCGCCGCCTCTTCTACGCCACCGGCCTCCGCGGACTCCCCGGGCACGGCTTTCACGCCGGGCCCCTCGCCCAGACGACCCGTGGACGGCCCCAGTCGTCCTCGCGGACCCCCAACTGCTGCCAGGACGACAGCCGCCGGGTCACCTCCGCCGCCTGAACGGGGGTGCCGACCTCCAGGGCCAGCGCCCCCTCGGGCGTCAGCCACCGGGGCGCGGCCTCCACCAGCCGGATTAGCACCTCGTCGCCGGCCTCCCCGGCAAACAGGGCCTCCGGCGGCTCACGCCGGACGTCCGGCGCCAGCAGGTCAGGACGTCCCCGCGGCACGTACGGCGGGTTCGACACGATCAGGTCCAGCCCCGCACGAAGGGGGCCGAGCAGGTCCCCGCGAACCATCGCGACATTCAGTCCCAGGCGGTCGCGGTTGTCCCGTGCATAGGCGAGCGCCGCGTGACTGACGTCGGTGCCGGCGATGACCGCATCCGGTCTCGCGGCGGCGATGGCGAGCGCAACCGCCCCCGATCCCGTGCCCACGTCCGCCACAACGGGACGCCGGACCCGGGCGACCAGCTCCAGTCCAACGTCCACCAGGGTCTCGGTCTCCGGACGCGGAACCAGGACCCCCGGACCGCACTCGAGCGTGAGCCCGCGGAATGCCGCCTCCCCGATCGCGTACGCCAAAGGCTCGGGCGAACACCTCCGGGACACCAGTGCGCGCAGCGTGGCCGCGAACGGCTCGTCCACGGGGTCGCGCAGCCGCGCCCACAGCTCGTCCCATCGCACACCGAGGGCGTGTGCGGCGAGCCGCTCGGCCTCCGGGCGCGCAGTGTCGATGCCCGCCCGCCGCAGCGCATCCCGCGCCCACCCCAGCCATGCCGAAAGCGACCCGGCATCCGGAGACGCTGTCCGGGGGCCGAGGCTGGATGACAGCGCCGGTTCAGGCACCGGGGCCCGCGCCCTCACCGGCGTCGTGGCGCGCCAGCGCGTCAAAGATCGAGTCGAGGTCGCCCTCCATCACCTGCGCCATGCCGTGCGCGCTGAAGCCGATCCTGTGGTCGGTGATCCGGTTCTGCGGGAAGTTGTAGGTCCGGATCTTCTCGGATCTGTCCCCGGTTCCCACCTGCGAACGCCTGGCGTCGGCCTGCTTGGCGTGCGCTTCGGCCTCCGCGCGTTCCTGCAGCTTGGCGTGCAGGATCTTCATGGCGCGCTCCCGGTTCTGCCTCTGCGACCTCTCCGACTGGCAGGCGACGACGATGCCGCTCGGCACGTGCGTGAGCCGGACGGCCGAGTCGGTGGTGTTGACGTGCTGGCCGCCCGGTCCCGACGAGCGGTACGTGTCGACCTTCAGCTCGTCATCGGAGATCTGAACGTCAACCTCCTCGGCCTCCGCGAGGACCGCGACGGTCGCCGTCGAGGTGTGCGTCCGGCCGGCCGACTCCGTGGCGGGCACCCGCTGGACCCGGTGCACCCCGGACTCGTACTTGAGCTTCGAGTAGGCCCCTTTGCCCCGGACCTCGAACGTCACCTCGCGGATGCCCCCCACCGGCGAATCCGACACGTCCAGGATCTCGGTCTTCCACCGGCGGCGCTCCGCGTAGCGCTGGTACATGCGCATCAGCTCCGAGGCGAACAGAGCGGCTTCGTCGCCGCCGGCGCCGGCGCGGACCTCGATGATCACGCTGCGGTCGTCACGCGGGTCGCGTGGGCGCAGGATCTCCAGGAGCTGCCCCTCGAGCTCGGCCGCCGTGCGCCCGGCTTCGGACTCGCTGGAGCGGTAGAACTCCTGCTCCTCGGCGTCGGCCGACTGCGAAAGCAGGTCTCGCGCCTCGGCGGCCTCGTCCCGGGACGCCTTGTAGTCCGCGTAAAGCCGGACCGTCTCTTCCAGCGGGGCCATCTGCTTGGCGGCCTCCGTCGCACGCTGGTGGTCCGAAGCGACCTCAGGCGAGGCGAGCCGGGCCAGGAGGTCGTTGTACTCGGCCTCCATCTGGTCCAGGCGGGCAAGCAGCGCGGGATCCATCACCCGAGGATACGCGGCACAGGCCGGCCCAAAACCGGGTGCACGCGCCGGCGAAATGCAGGAGCGCCGGGGACGGATCCCCGGCGCTCCCAAACCTGGCGCTCGGGCGTTATCGCCAGGCCCACCTCCGAGTGGGCCTCGGACACTGTCCTCGGCCCCTCGGCACAGGCAGGGCGCTCCCGCGTGTACGGGGGATCGAACCGATCCCCATACGGCGAAACCATCCCCGCCGGTGGGATTCGATAGTGCCGCACCGCTCCCACGAGCGGAGCGGACCGCTCCTCACCTCTACACCCGGACCGGCCTCGAGTCCAGCAACAGGGGCCGTTCAGCCATTCCCCGACGCCGACTCGAGCTCCCTCATCGCGGCCAGCGCCACGAGCACCTGGTCGTCGTCGGGCTCGCGCGTCGTGATCCGCTGCAGGGCCAGGCCCGGCAGCGTTATCAGCCTCACCAGGGGGTTGCGCGGGCGCCGGGCCGCGATCCGCAGCAGCTCATAGGCAAGGCCGGCCACGACAGGAACCAGCAGCACCCTGGAAAGCAGCCTCCACCACAGCGGGTCGCGCCCCACCACCGAGAAGACGCCCACGGACAGCATCATCACGAGAAACAGGAAGTTGGTCCCGCACCGAACGTGAATGGTCGAGAACGGGCGCACGCCGTCGACCGTCGCGTCGGCGCCCGCCTCCCTGGCCGCGATCACCTTGTGCTCCGCGCCGTGGTACTGGAAGACCCTGCGGATATCGCGCATGCGGGAGATCAGCAGGATGTACGCCAGCAGGATCCCTATCCTCAGGCCCCCCTCGGCTAGGTTTCGCAGGGGGTCCCGGTCTCCTCCCCCGCGCCCCGCGACCAGAGCCGGGATGACCACGAAAAGGACGATGAAGGCCACAAAGGACACCGCCATCGCGCCCGCGATCTCGCCCCGCGACGGCGGGTCGTCGGAGCCGGACGACTGCCGGGCCGATATGGACAGAGCCCGCATCCCGATCGACATTGCCTCGCCCAGCGCGACGACGCCCCTCACGCCGGCGGGATAAGTGCGCCCGGCCGAGGGGACGGGATGGCTCTCCACGTGGATGACGCCCTCAGGCCTGCGGACCGCCACCGCCCACCGGGCCGGGGAGCGCATCATGACGCCCTCCATGAGGGCCTGGCCCCCGATCGAGTGGGCCTTGGCCTCCGCGCTGATCGAGCCTTCCGGTTTCTCGGCGCCCACCGGCTAGGCCACTAGACCTTGCGCCAGTCGGTGCCGGCGGCGTAGGTGCCGTCGGGCAGCTCGCGGACGGTGTAGTCGGCGAACAGCGCGGGCTCGGCGGCCCTCAGGCACAAGAAGATCCTCAGGAACAGGTCGCGGATCTCGATCTCTGCGTGGGGGTCGGTGCGCATCTCGATCATGTGGCGCCAGGCGCGGACGTTGCCGCTCATCACGATCAGAGTCTCGGCCTCGTTGGGCAGCACCGACCGTGCCGCCTGCTGCACGCGCTTGCGGAGGTCGGTCGCGGCCTCGGCCCCCAGGCGGGGGTCTCCGTCGGCCTGCAGAGCCGCCAGCTCCGAGGCGACCTCTTCGTACTCCCGGGCCAGCGTGTCGATGCGCTGCTCAAAGCGCTTGTGCAGGGACGGTACCTCCCGGTACTCGGGCCGCTCGACGAAGCGCAGCACCCGTCCGGACACGTACCGCTGCGAGAGCTGTGAGTAGGCCGTCCCGGCCCGGTGACGGATGACCTCGTGGGAGGTGGACCGCGACACCCCGTAGAGAAGAAACGAGTAGGAGGCGTGCTCGTAGACCGACCCGTGGCCGGACGACGACAGGTTGTCGAAGTACCGTTGCGCGTTGTCATTGTGGGTGCGCTTGGGAGAGAAGCTTGCGTAGCAGGTCTGTCCCGCCAGCTTCAGCAGCTGCGCTCCCGGAGGCAGGGCCGTGGGATCCTGGAGGTAGTCGGGGAAACCCAGCTGCTCGTCGTAGCCCTCGAGGAACCCGCGGAGGCCGTCGAGCCCCACCTCCGGACGGGCCACCATGACGACGCCGGCGTGCTTCAGGTAGGGCGTGCCCGAATCGGTCCTGTAGACGCCGGAGTGCAGGTGAGGCAGGCCGCCCGAATGGGCGCCGCCCAGCCGCTCGAAAAGCTTCTGGGGCTCCACGGCAGCAGCCTAGACCCGACGGCGGACAGCCGCAGCTAGCGCTTCTTCGCCGGCTTGTTCAGCGCCTCGGTCTTCTGCTGGCGCTTGTTGAAACGGTCGACACGGCCTCCCACGTCGATGAACTTCTGCTTGCCCGTGTAGAAGGGGTGGCATTCCGAGCAGATCTCCACCTTGATCTCGCCCTTGACGGTCCGAGTGACGAACTCGGCACCGCAGGCGCAGTGGACCTTGCAGAATCCGTAGGCAGGGTGCACTTCCTTTTTCATCCCTTGCCTCCTCCCGGGTGCTTGGAGATCTCCTTGAGAAACTCTGCGTTGGACTTCGTCTGCTTCATCTTCTCGATGAGAAGTTCGATCGCCTGCGCCGCATCCAGCGCGTGCAGCACCCGGCGCAGCCGCCAGGCGAGCTGAAGCTCCTCGGGAGCCATCAGCAGCTCCTCCTTGCGGGTGCCCGAGCCCTCCACGTTGATGGCCGGGAAAAGCCTCTTCTCGGCCAGGGAGCGGTCCAGACGAACCTCCATGTTACCGGTCCCCTTGAATTCCTCAAAGATGACCTCGTCCATCCTGGAGCCGGTCTCGACCAGGCACGACGCGATGATCGTGAAGCTGCCGCCCTCCTCGATGTTGCGGGCCTTGCCGAAGAACCTCTTGGGGGCTCCGAGCGCGGTCGAGTCGATACCTCCCGACAGGATCTTGCCGGAGGCCGGAGCGGCCAGGTTGTAGGCCCTGGCCATTCGGGTGATGGAGTCCAGCAGGACGACCACGTCCATGCCGACCTCCGACAGCCTCATCGCCCGCTCGAGCACCAGCTCGGTGACCTGGATGTGGTCGTCGGCCGGCCGGTCGAACGTCGAAGCGACGACCTCGGCCGCCTTGACCGTCCGCTTCCAGTCGGTGACCTCCTCGGGCCGCTCGTCTACGAGCAGCACGATGATGTGGCACTCCGGGTTGTTTTCGATGATCGCGTTGGCGATCTGCTTGAGGATCGTCGTCTTTCCCGCCTTCGGGGGCGACACGACCATTCCTCGCTGGCCCTTGCCGATCGGGCACACCAGGTCCAGGATCCGCTCGGCGTATCCCTTCGGCTCGTTCTCCAGCCGGAGCCGGTCGTCCGGAAACAGCGCCGTCAGCTTGTCGAACACCGGACGCGACCGCGTGCGGTCGGGGTCCATGTTGTTCACGGACTCGATCCGCAGGAGCGCGAAATACTTCTCGCCTTCCTTCGGGGGCCGGATCAGTCCGGACACCTCGTCACCGCGCCGCAGCGAGAAGCGGCGAACCTGGGACATCGACACGTACACGTCCTCGTCGCTGGGAAGGTATCCCTGCGTGCGCAGAAAGCCGTAACCATCGGGCAGCACGTCCAGGACCCCGCGCCGGTACAGGAACCCTTCGTCCTCGGCGCGCCGTGACAGGATCGCGGTGACGAGGTCCGGCTTCTTCATCTCCTCGGCGCCGTCGATGTTCGACTCGGCCGCCATGGTCAGCAGCTCGTGCGGCTCCTTTGCTTCCAGCGCCGTGCGGTCGACGTCCATGCGGGCGTCGGCCTGGGCCTCCATCTCGTTGTCGACCTCGGGGAACCCGTGGTCCATGTGACGCGGACGGCCACCGCCTCTGCGGGGTCCGCCGCCGCGCCTGTTCTGTCCACGGGGGCCGGGCCTGCGCCCTCCGCCGCCTCCACCGCCGCCTCCACTGCTTCCGCCTTGGTTCATGCTCCCAACGCCTCCCGTGCCTTTTCCCAATCGTCCAAGAACCGTTTCAGCCCGATGTCGGTCATCGGGTGCTTCACGAGCTTTTCGAACACGTCGAACGGCATCGTCGCCGCGCCCGATCCCATCCGTGCCGCCTCCACCACGTGCATGGGGTGCCGCAGCGACGACGCCAGCACCTCGGCCTCGAAGCCGTAGTTGGCGACGACCTCGATGCACTGCGACAGGATCTCCATGCCCCCGGACGCGTAGTCATCGATGCGTCCGAGGAAAGGTGAGATGAAGTTGGCCCCCGCCTTGGCTGCCAGCAGCGCCTGGGCCGGCGAGAACACCAGTGTCATGTTCACCCTCATTCCCCGGCTTCTCGCCTGCTTGGTGGCGGCAAGCCCCGCTGGGATGCAGGGGAACTTGATGATGATGTTGTCGGCGATCCCGGCGAGATCCGTGGCCTCGCGCATCATTTCGTCCACGTCCGTTGAAACGACCTCGGCGGAGACGGGACCTTCGACCTCGGCGCAGATCTCCTTGAGCATCTGCCGGTAGTCCTTTGAGCCCGCCTCCTTGGCGAGCAGGGACGGGTTGGTCGTGACACCGTCCAGGACACCCCACGAGTTGATGTGCTGGATTTCGCTGAGCTTCGCGGTGTCCAGGAAAAGCTTCATGTTTCCTCCTTCGGCGCCCGCGCTTTAGCCGGGGTCTTGGCGGTCTTCGCGGGTTGCGCCCCGTTGCCGTCGGCCGTCCTGCCCACCGCAGCCGTGACGACGTGGTCCACGACATTGGCCAGCGTCGCGTCGAGGCTGTAGGAGGGGATGACGTGCGCGCCGCGCTGCAGGGCGAGCGATCGGATGTACTTCTGCACTTTGCGGATATTTGCGAACGACGTCAAGTACTTGTCCACCCCGCGGCTCCTCGAGTCCTGGCTGCGCAGGGCGAAATGCGACCGGTGAAGGTCCTCGTCCTCGACGGTGATGATGAGCGGGACGTGCACCGCCTTCTCCTGCCAGGGGCCCTCCAGGTATCCGGGCACCAGGTGCGCGCCTTCGATGATCAGGTCGGTTCCCTCGAGCACGGACCTTTCGATCAGGGCCTGGATCCCGACGGCCACCGCGCGCACCTGCTCCTCGAACCCGACGATCACCGGGTCCGCGGACCGCGGTATCGGATGGCGCAGCGCCTGGTCGGCCTCAAACGACGAGACGTGGAGCGTCGGCATGATGTTCTCGCTGAAAAGCGACCTCATCACCTCGCGGATCGCGTCGGTGGACACGATCCGCGTGATCCCCAGCCGCGCCGCCAGCTGGGTGGCGATGGTTGACTTGCCCACCCCGGTCGCGCCTCCAATGAGCACGATCAGAGGCAGCTCCAGGTCGGCGACCGACTGCCATCGGCGATAGGTGTTCGCGTACCGGTCCCCGATCATCTCGGCCAGCGTCGTCGCGGCGATGTCGCGCAGCTCCTCGCGGCTGATCTCGAGCCTGCCCGTCGAAAGCAGCTCGTCCTCGATGCGTTCGGCGACCAGATACGCACGCGAGGGCGAGATCCCGGTCGCCGTGATCGAAGTGGCCATGAGCCCCTTGGAGTAGGGAAGTCCCGCGAAGTCGGTGACGACTATGTGGCGGGCCTCCTTGGCCTTGGAAGGCGAGGAACCGGTGCGTGGACCTTTGGCCGGTCCTTGAGGCATGTGCTTTCTCCCGGACCCCCGCCGCTTACGGCGAGCGGTCCTGTGCTCTGGACAGTGCGAAATCGAAGGCCTCCGCTACGCCGGTTCCCTCAGGCTCGTTATCGATGAACACGACCCTGCGGCCCGACCCGCGAGCGGCCCTCGCCGCGACGTCGATCCCACCGGCCTTGACCTCAGTCAGAAGCACGTCGTGATCCGGCGCCTCCCGGAGCTCCCGCTCCAGATCTTCGCGCTTGGCCAGTGAATGGCTGATACCCACTACCCGGCACCCGTGCGCCTCCCGGAGGTGTCCGGTCAGACGTGACCCCGTGTCCGGCGGCGAGGTGGTGCAAACGTAAACCTTGCATCCGGAGACGTCCTCGAGCGGCTTCGGTCGGAAGACCGTGCGAATGACCTCGATCCGGGGAGAGACCTCACGGATTGCGGCCTCCATCTCGGAGGCGGCTCCGGGTTCTTCCGACATGGTAACAATCGCGAGGTCCGACAGCAACACCCGGTAGGGGCCGAGGTAGCCGCGGACGACGTCAGGGTGTGACGACGCCGGAACGCAGATGACCCCGGCGGCCGCGGCAACCGGAGGGATGGCGGCTCCGGAGCCCTCCAGGATGACGAGGCTTTCGTCGCGGTCCTGGGCGATTCGTACTCCCGCCTCGACATTGGACATCGATACCGCGCCGGCCAGTCCTCCTCCCACGCGACGGCACCCGACGGTCGGCACACGGGACGTGACGGCGTCCTCGATGTAGTCGCTTGCCGCGTGCTTGCCCGCGTCCGCCAGCGCCACCAGCGCGTCCACCGAAAGGTCGGAGTCGACGTCCAGCACCTCAGGGGGGTCCGGCCCTCCCCGCCCCATCGCGATGACGATCGGGCGAAGTCCGGTCTGCACGGCTCGTCGTGCGATGGCTCCCGCGATGGCGGTCTTGCCGGTCCGCTTGCCCGTGGCGATCACGCGCAAAGAGGCCTTTGTCAGCAGGCGCGGCATGGGGGCCGGGCGCAGCTCGAAGTCGGCCCCCCGGTAGGTCGCTCCCGCCAATAGCGCCACCGTCGCGAGCCGGAACCGGTCGGCCGGCGTCACGACAGGTTCGTCGGAGAGGTCCAACACCTCCGACGGACGGTGAGTGGCGACCAGGTCGCCGAGGGCCTTCTCCCTGTTGCCGCTGCCGTCGCGGACCGGCACCCCGTACGTCCGCTCGAGGTCGTGGGCGCCGACCTTCTCGGTCCCGCCGGCCATGAGCGCCGCGACCACGTCGCGGCCCTGGTCGCGCAGCCGCCGGATCGCCTCTCCCACCAGCGGCGGGTAGTGCTCTCCATCCACCACGACGACGACCCTGGGGGGCCCGTCCGTCACGGCTTCACCGCCTCGACCAAGGCCCACCGGCTGCGCAGGGGCACAGGTCCCTGCGAGCCGATCCGACGGTGCAGGTCCCACAACTGCGCCCGCTTGGCGGCTATCGAGAAACCGGGGAACTGCCAGGGCAGCATCTTCGCGTACCAGGCAACCGCTCCCACGTCGGCCAGCCTGCTCACCACCGCCTCCTGCCGTTGGACCACGACGTCGAGTCCGGACTCGCGAAGCTGTGCGGTGAGCAGGCTCAGCGATACGTCCGGGAGCCGGACCTCCTCCGCCTCCAAGGCCCGGAAGACCTCGCAGTCAGCCGTTCCCCCGACCTGCTGGGTGAGAAACGTCCCTCCGCGCTGCAGGACGCGCCGGACGTCGCAGGCCCAGTACGACTCGTGGCGGGCCAGGACGAGGTCCAGGCTCGAGTCCCGAAACGGAAGCCACTCGTGCGGCGCGCCTGCCTGTGCGTCGTTGTCCGGCGCCCCGTCCACCGCCAAGACGCACACCCCCAGCGGACGCAGGATCCCTGCCGCGACCCCGACGTTTGGCGCGTAGGCCTCCGTCGCGAACGACACGGCCGGAAACGGGCCCATCCGCGACAGCGCCTCACCTCCTCCCGTGCCCAGGTCCACAAACCGTCTCGACCCGCCGATCAGCTGCCTCGCCCGGTCGTCGTAGGACCAGGAAGGGCTGGCCTGGACGTACCTGTCACCGAGCCAGGAGAAGTCCCAGCCGCTCGTGGGCCGTGCCTCAGCCTCATCCAGAAGCCGCTCAAAGCCAGCTTGCGACTCAGTCGCCAAGAAGCTCCTGCTCGGTCAGCAGCGACTCGATCTCCCGCTGGTACTGCGCCCCCGTCTCCAGCGAGAAGTGTGCGATCACGTTCTCCGGGCCGAAGGGGAACTTGCGGACTATGCGCACCTCGCGGTCGGCAATCTTGACGACGTTGTAGCAGGGCTTCGTGTGGCCGCGCAGGCGAAGAGAGGACACAGTTCCGGCCGTCGCCACGTACATGTTCTCCAGCCGCCAGACCCACGGGACGTGCTTGTGCCCCGTCAGCACCAGGTTGACCTTGGCGCGGATCAGGACCTCCAGCAGGTCACCTGCGTCGAACACGACACTGCGCTCCCGCCCGGTCCCCGGCAACGGCAGCAGGTGGTGGTGCATGACGAAGATCCGCACCTCGGGGTCGCCCGAGCTGAAGTTGTCCAGGATCCACGGGTACCACTCGCGCCCGACACGACCGTCGTTCTGATCGGGCTCCGAGGAGTCCACCGACAGGATCGTCGCCCCCTGCAGCCGCATCACCCTGAACCGGTTGCCGAGCAGCTCCTCGAAGTGCATGTAGCCGACATTGCGCGAGTCGTGGTTGCCGGGCACGTAGATCTTGCGCTGGCACCGGATGCGATCCAGGTAGGCGACCGCCGTCTTGTACTCCTGTCGATACCCCTCCGTGGTGAAGTCGCCGGAGGCAACGAGGACGTCCGGCTGCAGCTCGTTGATCTCGGATATCGCCCGGTTCATCAGGTTGGGGACGAAGTGCACCGACCCCACGTGCATGTCGGAGAGGTGAGCGATGGTCAGGCTCATCGGTCGAGCATAGGCGCGGTCCTACTCCTCCATGACGACTCTCACGTCGCCTTCCTTGGAAACCAAGGAGAACGACGTGACGTCGCCGTCGCGGGTGAAAAGAAGCGAGATCGACGAGCTCCCGACGCGCATGTTGGCTATCTCCACCTTCCCCAGCCACGGCGGCAGCCCGGGGTCGTTGACCGTCAGCAGGTTCTCGTGCGCGCGAGCCGAGATCCCCAGCATCGCCTGGATCAGGAAGAAGACACTGCCGGCCGCCCACGCCTGCGGGGAGCAGGCGACCGGGTAGGAGACGGGACTGTTCGGAGATCTCCTGGTGAATCCGCAGAACAACTCCGGAAGCCGCATGTACTCCGCCTGAACGGCCGTTTCGAATATGGCCGACAGCACCCGCTCGGTCGCCTGTCGGAAGCCGTAGCGCTTGAGGCCAGCCGCGATGATCGCGTTGTCGTGCGGCCAGACCGACCCGTTGTGGTAGCTCATCGGGTTGTAGGCGACCGCTCCCTTGGACATCGTCCTGATACCCCAGCCGGAGAACATGTCCGGCTCCAGCAGCCTGGCCGCCACGGCCCGGGCCTTGTCCGGCTCGATGATCCCGCAGTAAAGGCCGTGTCCGGGATTGGACGTGACGGTTTCGACCTGGCGCTTGTCGCCGTCCAGGGCCAGGGCGAAGTAGTTGTGCTCCGGCATCCAGAAGTCGCGGTTAAAGCGCTCGGCGAGGATCGCAGCCTCCTTGCGGAGGCGCTCGGCGAGGTCGTCGTCGCCGAGGACGCTGAAGATCTCAGCGATCCTGGACTTGGCCATGTAGACGTATGCCTGAACCTCCGCGAGCGCGATGGGCGGCTTCGCCAGCGTTCCGTCGGTGTGGACGATGGAGTTCCCGGAGTCCTTCCAGCCCTGGTTCTCAAGTCCCCGCGGAGACTTGCGCTCGTACTCGACGAAACCGTCGCCGTCGGAGTCGCCGTGGTCGTCTATCCACGAAAGCGCCGCCACCAGGGCCGGCTTGAGCTCCTCCATCAACGCGAGGTCGTTCGTCCAGCGGAAGTACGCTCCTGCGAGCATCAGGAAAAGGGGTGTCGCGTCCACCGTCCCGTAATAGGGCGTGTGCGGGATGAGGTTGGAGAACGCCAGCTCCCCCTGACGCAACTCGTGGAAGATCTTGCCGGGCTCCTCGTCGCGCCACGGGTCCAACTGGCGTCCCTGGAGCGCAGCCAGCAGGCGCAGAGTCTCGGCCGATACGCGCGGGTTGAGCGACAGGATCTCGTAGGCCGCCAGGATCGAGTCGCGCCCGAAGGGAGCGACATACCAGGGGATCCCCGCGGCGATCATCCCGCCGAAGCGGTTGCGGGTGTACAACGCCCTCATGTCCCGGCGGCCGCGTTCGAGTAGCGAGTTGAACAGCTCGTTGTTTGTGGAGATCTGCGTGCACTCGTGCTCCCAGGCCTCGTAGGACCTGCGACTGCGGCGCAGGCAGGTGTCGAAGTCCTCAGGTGGGCGCTGGGGACTGCCGGTCAGCGGCTCCACCGTCAGGCCGAGCAGCCGCGTCTGGTGAGGGCGAAGGGGCAGGGAGAAGGCGAACGAGACCCGGCCCCCGCGCACCACCGCCGTCTGGGGGTCGTGCGAGAACTCGACCCGCGTCTGCCGGAAAAGGTCGTCCTGTCCGAGGTAGGCGAACACGACTCCACGCTCGGTCAACTTCGGCTGCAGCACCGTTCCCCTGATGGTCCGCCGGAGCCCGCGCACCTCGAAGATGTCCTCGAAATCCGCGGCAAGCTCGATCTGCACGGACAGCTCCACCGACGACGCCGAGTAGTTCTTGACGCGGATGCGCTCGTGCAGCCTGTCGCCGACCACGCGGATCCGGCGCACGTTAACCGTCTGCTGGGGGATGGAGATCGTGTCGCGATCCCAGATGTCGGGGTTGGTCAGGTCCATGTGCGACATGAACGCGCGCTCGGCCGACGACGACAGCAGGATCGGTTCGGCCCCGTTCACCCGAAGCGTGAAGTGCGACAAAAACCGCGTGTCCTGGTGGTACAGCCCGTGGCCGCACGCGTTGCCCTCGTCGAGGCTGCCGTCGGAGCTTGAGACGAGAAACGTCTCCCCCTCCTTGATGGCCAGGACGTTTCCCGCGCAGTCGGCCGTGACCACCGGCAGGCCCTCGGAGATGACGCGGCGGGCCGCGGCCTCGTCTATAGGGAAGAACTCTTCGCCCTCAGGGCTGCGGATGCTCACGAGGAACCGTCCTGTGGGGGCCCGGCCTTCCAGCGCAGGTAGGACGTCATCACCGGCTCCAGTGCTCCGTCCAGGATCCGTTCGACGTTTGAGGATTCGTAGCCGGTCCGCTCGTCTTTCACCATCTGGTAGGGGTGCAGGACGTAACTTCGGATCCGGGAGCCGAACCCGATCCGCTTCTGCTCGCCCCTCAGTCCGGCCAGCTCCTTCTCGCGCTCCTGGCGCCGCAGCTCCGCCAGCCGCGACGTGAGCAGCTTCATCGCCACGATCTTGTTCGAGAGCTGCGAGCGCTCCGACTGGCACGAGGCCTGGAGCTTTGTGGGCAGGTGGGTGATCCGCACCGCCGAGTCCGTCGTGTTGACGTACTGGCCGCCCGGCCCCCCGGCGCGGAAGGTCTCGATGTGCAGCTCCTCCGGGTCGACCTCGATCTCGGCCTGCTCGCCGAAGTCGGGGATCACGTCCACCGACGCGTGACTTGTGTGGCGCCTGTTGGCCGAGTCGAACGGGGACATCCGCACGAGCCGGTGCACCCCGTGCTCGCTGGACAGCCACCCGTAGGCGTTCGCCCCCCGGACCTCCACGGTCGCGGACTTCACGCCCGCCTCCTCGCCCGCCAGCGCCTCGCGGACCTGGGCTTGGAACCCGGACACCTCCGCCCACCGCAGGTACATCCGCAGCAGCATCTCCGCCCAGTCCTGTGCCTCGGTGCCGCCCTCGCCGGCGTGGATCGACAGGATCGCGTCGTGGTCGTCCAGCTCTCCTGAGAAAAGCGTCCGGACCTCCAGGGAGTCCAGCTGCGAGCGCAGCCGCTCGAGCCCCTCGGTGACCTCGGCCTCAAGCTCGGCGTCGTCGGCCTCCATGGCCATGTCGTTGGCGGCCTGGACGTCGGAGACGAGAGCCTCCAGTCGCTCGTACTCCTCGACTTCGGACGACAGCCGGGCGACTCGGCGCGTGAGGACCTGGGCCTTCTGGGGATCATCCCAGAGCCCCGGCTCAGCAGACTCCGCCTGAAGCTGCTTCAGGCTCTCGCGTTTGGCAGGGAGGTCAAAGAAACCCCCCGAGCTCGTACAGGCGCCGGGCCAGCTCCCTGAGCTCGCCGCCGCGGTCCTGCATCTAGACCGTCGCCCCGTGACACTTTTTGAACTTGCGGCCGGAGCCGCACCAGCACGGGTCGTTGCGCCCGACCTTGTCCGTCTCTTCGTTGCGGACGGTCTGGTAGGCGGGCTCGAGCTCGCGGGGCGGGCCCGCCGAGGCCCCGTTGCCGCCGGGGGCGGGGGCAGGCTGCTGACGGTCCGCCTCCTCCTGGGTCTTTGCGGGGGCCGAGTAGGTCACGGGCCGGCGCCTCTGCTGCTGGGGGGCCTGCTGTGGCTCCTGAACCGCCTTCTGGACGTGGAAGATGTACTTGGCGAAGTCCTCGCGGATCCTCGAGATGGTCGACTGGAACAGGTCGTAGCCCTCCCGCTGGTACTCGACCAGCGGGTCGCGCTGGCCCATCGCCCGAAGTCCGATCCCCTCCTGCAGGTAGTCCATCTCGTGAAGGTGCTCGCGCCACGCCACGTCGGTGACGTGCAGCAGCACGACGCGCTCGGCCTGCCTCATGACCTCCGGGCCCAGCTCGGCCTCCTTGACCGCGTAGGCCTGGTGGACCTCCGCCAGCACCCCCTCGAGGAGCTCCTCGTAGGAAAGGTCCGCAAGCTCCTCGGCCGTCTTGGCGCTCGGATAGACCTCCTTGAGCGCGGTGATCAGGCCTTCGACGTCCCATTCCTCCTCGTAGGAGGTGGACGGGCAGTAGGTGTTGACGACACTGGTCACGACTTCCTCGACGAACGCAAGCGCCTGCTCGGACAAGTCCTCGCCCTCCAGGACCTTGCGCCGCTCGGCGTAAATCACCTCGCGCTGCGTGTTGAGCACGTCGTCGTACTTCAGGACGTTTTTGCGAGCCTCGAAGTTCTGCTGCTCGATCTGCGTCTGGGCCTTGCGGATGGCCTTGGAGACCATCTTCGACTCGATCGGCATGTCCTCGGGGAGCTTGACCATCTCCATGATCCGCTCGACCTTGTCCGCGGCGAACCGCTGCATGAGCTCGTCGCCCAGCGACAGGTAGAAGCGCGACTCACCGGGGTCACCCTGGCGTCCGGACCGCCCACGCAGCTGGTTGTCGATCCGCCGCGAATCGTGCCTCTCCGTGCCGAGCACGAACAGGCCACCGAGGTCCACAACCTTCTGGTGCTCCGCGCTCCACTGCTCCTTGTGCTTTTCAGCCCACTCGCGGACGAACTGCTCGAACTCGAGGGTGTCGGGCTCGAGACCGCGGGCTATCGCCTCCTGGCGGCCCTCGTGCTCGGGGTTGCCGCCGAGGATGATGTCGACTCCACGTCCGGCCATGTTGGTCGCGACGGTGACGGCTCCGGGCTTGCCGGCCTGGGCGATGATCAGCCCCTCCTGCTCGTGGTTCTTGGCATTGAGCAGCTGGTGCGGGATCCCCTGCCGGTCAAGCAGCCGCGACAGCTTTTCGTTCTTGTCTACCGACACCGTGCCGACGAGGATCGGCTGCCCCTGGGCCTGGCGCTCCTTGATGTCGGCCACCAGGGCGCTGTACTTCGCCTGCTCGGTCTTGTAGATCATGTCCTGGTGGTCCTGGCGGATCATCGCCCGGTTCGTCGGGATCTCCAGCACCTCCAGCTTGTAGATGTGCTCGAACTCCTGGGCCTCCGTGAGAGCCGTTCCCGTCATGCCCGAAAGCTTTTCGTACATCCGGAAGTAGTTCTGGATCGTGATCGTCGCCAGGGTCTGGTGCTCCTCGCGGATGCGGACGCCCTCCTTGGCCTCCACCGACTGGTGGATGCCGTCGGACCACCGGCGGCCGGGCTGAAGCCGTCCGGTGAACTCGTCGACGATGATCACCTCGCCGTCCTTGACCACGTACTCGACGTCGCGCTTGTGGAGCTCCTTGGCCTTGATCGATGAAGCCAGGTAGTGGACAAGGGACGTGTTGAGATCGTCGTAGAGGTTCTCGATTCCCAAAAACTCCTCGACGCGGTGCACACCGTCCTCCGTCACCGAGGCGGTTCGCTTGGCCTCGTCGACGTCGTAATCGCGGTCGCGCACGAGCTTGCGGGCGATGTCCGCGAACTTGCGGTACCACTGGGCCGACTCCTCGGCGGCCCCCGAGATGATCAGAGGCGTCCGCGCCTCGTCGATCAGGATCGAGTCGACCTCGTCGACGATCGCGAAGTTGTGGCCGCGCTGGACCAGCTCCTCTTTGGCCTGTGTGTCGTAGTTGTCCTTCAAATAGTCGAATCCGAACTCTGAGTTGGTCCCGTAGACGATGTCGCCGTCATAGATGGGCTTGCGGTCTGGTGGACGCATCTGGTTCTGGATCGCCCCGACGGACATCCCGAGAAAGCGGTAGACCTGCCCCATCCACTCGGAGTCGCGTCGCGCCAGGTAGTCATTGACCGTCACGACATGCACGCCCTTGCCGGTCAAGGCGTTGAGATAGGCCGGCAGCGTCGCGACCAGGGTCTTGCCTTCGCCGGTGCGCATCTCGGCGATGTTTCCCTGGTGCAGGGCAGCGCCGCCGATCAGCTGGACGTCGAAGTGGCGCATCCCCAGGGTGCGCACGGCCGCCTCACGGACCAGCGCAAACGCCTCGGGAAGCAGCTCATCCAGGTCCTCGCCCGCGTCGTGCCTGCCCCGCAGCTCTGCGGTCTTGGCGCGAAGGTCGTCGTCCGACAGCGCTTTGGTGTCGTCCTCCCAGGCGTTGACCAGGGGGACGATGCTGTGGAGCCTCTTGACCTTCCGTTTGGTCCCGGCGGTGAGGACTCGGGTGAGGACGTTCATCGAAGCCATGCTACTGGCTCTCGCCCGTCTACTCGATCTCCAGGAGCTTCTCCCGCACCGCGAATATGACGGCCTGGAATCGCGAGTTGAGGTGCAGCTTCTCCAGGATGTTGCGGATGTGGTTTTTCACGGTGTTCTCCGCGATGTGCAGGTTCTTGCCGATCTCGCGGTTGGTCATCCCCTGCGCCACCAGCTTCAGGACCTCCATCTCCCGGTCCGTCAGCCTCGAGTAGGACCGCGCCGCCGGCTCCCTGGTGATCGAGTGGAACTCGGTCAGCAGCTTGGACGCCATCGACGGCGAGATCATCGATTGGCCCGAATGGACCTTGCGGATCGTGTCCGCGACGTCCTCGGGCTCTATGTCCTTGAGCAGGTAGCCCGATGCTCCCGCCTTGACCGACTCGAACAGGTCCTCTTCGTCCTCAGAGGACGTGAGCATGACGACGCGGGTGGACATGCTGGCCTCCTTCAGCCGCCGCGTCGCCTCTATTCCGGAAACCTTCGGCATCCGGACGTCCATCAGCACGACGTCGGGAGCGAACTGCTCGCAGAGGGCGATCGCCTCCTCGCCGTCGGATGCCTCCCCGACCAGAGTGATATCGGGCTCCGCGTCCAGGACAGTTCCGACCGCACGCCGGAACAACGCCTGGTCGTCGGCGATCAGGACGCTGATGAAGTCCCCGGCCCCCGCTGCATCCGCGGGTGCCGTCATGCCTGGTGCTCCATCAGGCCGTATGCGCCGTCGGACCTTCGGTACAGGACGCCCGGCTGCATCGTCTCGGCGTTCATGAACAGCAGAAACTGCATCTCCTGGGTCTCGAGTTCCAGGACCGCCTCCTCGGGTGTCATCGGCTTCGCCGCCGGACTGCCCATGCGGACGATCGGCGGGGCTTCCCCGTCCGTTGGGGCCGGCCCGCCCGAGGGCGGTTCCGGCGCCGCGGGGCCTCCGCGGTGTGACCGGTCCTTCAGCCTCTCCTTGTGCTTCCGGACCTGCGCCTCCAGGCGATCGGAGGCCTGATCGATGGCCGTAAAGAAGTCCGCCCCGCTGCCGTGTGCGCGCAGCGTCTCGCCCGGAGTCTTCACCGTGACCTCGACGCGGTGTCCGCCGCCTACGCGGGCGTTACCCTCCTGGCACAGCTCGACGTCCATCCGGATGATCCGCTCGAAGAACCTCTGCGACCGGGTGAGCTTCTCGGTCGCGTACTCGCGCAGGCGGTCGGTCAGGTCGACCCCCCTCGCCTTGAGGATGAGGTTCACCGCACGAGTATAGCCGCGTCGGGACCTGCTTCCTCAGGCCCGGGCCGGCAGCCGGCGCAGTGTCCGCGCGAAGGTGAGCACGTCCACGGCGGTCGCGCCTGCCGCCGTCAAAGCTTGCGCGCAGGCCTCCGCGGTCGCGCCCGTCGTGAACACGTCGTCAACGACCAGGACCTCACCCGACACGGGCTTGGCTCGGAACCTTCCACGCACGTTGTCGCGCCTGGCCGACATAGCGACCTCGGCCTGCCTGCGTCCCTGTGCGGCCCGAACCAGCACGTGCCGGCAAGGCACACCCAGCCGCCTCGCCACTGCCCGGGCCAGAAGCTCCGCGTGATCAAAGCCGCGGACGGCTGCTGAGGACCCCGCCGGGACCCAGGCGATCGTGGTTCCCGCTCCCATGCCGTGGCGCACGGCCAGGTCGCCCAGCAGCTCTCCGGCCACGGATGCCAGGTCCCCGCGTCCATGGTGCTTTAAAGCCAGCGTGAGGCGAGTGGCGGGCCCGGAGTAGGACAGCAGGCTGCGCGCGCGCCGGAAACCGCTCAGGCCTCTGCACTGCCGGCACGACGCCGCGCGTCCGTCGCCGCCGGGCGCACCGCATCGCCGGCACATCGGGTCGGTCACCGGCTCGAGCAGGACCGCGCAAGGCGCGCACAAGTCCGCATCGCAGATCGTGCCGCAGGCGGCACAACGCACGGGGGACACGAGGTCGGCCAGCAGTCCCATCGTCCCCGCAGGATAGGCAGCGGCGGTGACCCTGCCGTCCCGGTTCGTCGGCGGGGGCGCCTGCCTTCGCCCGCCGCGCTATCCTGCGCGGCATGTCCCGACTCGGCCGCACCGGCATCCTCACCGTCGTCACCTCGGTTCTGGTCGCGGCTATAGCGGCCACCCTCCTGGCCGTGTCGCCCGCGGGCGAGGACGACGCCGTCGCCGCCGCAAGGGCAGCCCTGGGCGACGATGTCGGCCGTGGCACGGCCCGCACGATCGCCCAGCAGAAGTGGGGAGAGGGGCGGCTGGTGGTGACGAGGTACTCCGACCGCAAGGGTGACCGCCGCCTGGCCATCGCCTTCGCGATCGACTCGGGCCGCGGATGGAGGGCGACCGGGACCAGCGAGCGCGCCGCGCTCGACGACGTCGGCGTGGGATCCCTCCTGGTCTCCAGCTCCCAGGGCGGGGCCGGCCAGCCCTCGTGGACCGCGGCCTTCGGCGAGGCCATGGACCCGCGCATCCGGGCCGTCGAGATGACGTGGTCGGACACCACCACGACCGCGGCCGGCCTCCGCGGCCCGGCCTACCTGGTCGTGCGGCGGGGGGTCGACACGGCAAAGCTCGCGCGCTACCTGGCCGAGGACGGAAGCGAGGTCGCGAAGGTGCCGGTGGGTCCCTCCGCGGCGTCACCAGGGCCCAGCCCCACCCCGGCTCCCGCGTCCTCGCCGTCTCCCCCGGGTGCGCCGGCATCCCCGTCGCAGGGGACGCCCGCGCCGGTCTAGCCGCGCAGGTCGTACGGAGGCAGGTGGACGCGGCGGTCGGTCACGATCGCCGACACCAGCTCCGCGGGCGTCACGTCAAAAGCCGGGTTGAGGACCGGGGAGTCCCCGGGGGCCACGACGGTGGAGCCTGCGAACCGCAGCTCCGAAGCAGGACGGTCCTCGATGGCTATCGACGCTCCATCGGGCGCCTGCGGGTCCACCGTGGTGAGTGGGGCGGCCACAAAGAACGGGACGTCGTGGCGCGCCGCCAGCACCGCCATCACGTAGGTCCCGACCTTGTTGGCGAAGTCGCCGTTGGCGGCGATGCGGTCGGCCCCCACGACCACCGCCTGCACCCATCCCGAAGCTAAAACGGACCCCGTCGCCCCTTCCGTCAGGATGGAGTGCGGGATGCCCAACCGTCCCAGCTCCCAAGCGGTGAGGCGGGAGCCCTGCAGAAGAGGCCTGGTCTCGGGCACCCACACCTCACGGACCCGCCCCGCCTCGAAGGCCGTCCGGATGACTCCCAGCGCGGTGCCGATGCCCCCGGTGGCCAGCGCGCCGGTGTTGCAGTAGGTCAGGACGCCGGCCCCCTCGGGGATCAGCTCCGCTCCGAGCCTTCCGATGGACTCGCAGGCGGCCGCCTCCTCAGCGTGGACTGTGCGCGCCTCATCCTCGGCCGCCTCTACGGCCCCCGGACGCCCGGCGAGCCCGTCGATGCGCCGCAGCACCCTGTCGACCGACCTGGCGAGGTTGACCGCGGTCGGACGGGCCTCGCGGATGGCCCCGGCGGCGGCGGGAAACATGTCCAAAGGCACCGTGCGGAGCGCCAGCGCGACCGCATACGCCCCCGCCACGCCGATTAGCGGGGCACCGCGCACGCGCAGCGAGGTGATCGCCTCGATCACCGATGCCGGTTCACGCAGGTCAAGCCAGTCCTGCTCGGAGGGCAGGCGCGACTGGTCCAGGACGCGCAGAACTCCCGGCTCGTACACGAGCGGAACGATGCCCACGGATGCGCGGATCATGGACCCACCGTACGGCCGCGGCCGGTCCTGCGCAGACTTCCCGCTAGGTGCCCTCGCGCCAGGACTCCAGGTAGTTGCGCTGCTCCGGCGTGAGCTCGTCCACCCGGACCCCCATGGTCCCTAGCTTGAGCCTGGCGATCTCGCGGTCCACGTCGGTCGGGACGTCCAGGACCCTGGGCTCCGCGCGCCTCCCCGCCCGGTGCTCGGCCACCAGCCAGGCGATCGAAAGCGACTGCCCCGCAAACGACATGTCCATCACGGAGGCCGGGTGGCCCTCGGCGGCACCCAGGTTCACCAGACGCCCCTCCGCAAGCAGGTACAGCCTCCGGCCGTCGCCCATCACGAACTCCTCGACGTCACGTCGGAACCGCCGCGTGGACGAGGCCTGCTTGCGCAGACCCCTCACGTCGATCTCCAGGTCGAAGTGGCCGGCGTTGGACAGGATCGCCCCGTCCTTCATCGCATCCATGTGCTCCAGGCGGATCACGTCGCGGTCGCCCGTGACCGTGCAGAAGATGTCTCCGATCACCGCCGCCTCGGCCATCGGCATGACGGCATACCCGTCCATCACCGCCTCCAGAGCCCGGATCTCGTCGATCTCCGTGACGACCACGCGGGCGCCCAGGCCGCGGGCGCGTGACGCGACACCCCGGCCGCAGTCTCCGTAGCCGGACACCACCACCACGCGCCCCGCCAACAGGACGTTGGTCGCACGGATGATCCCGTCCAGGGCGGACTGGCCCGTTCCGTACCGGTTGTCGAACAGGTGCTTGGTCGGCGTGTCGTTGATGGCCACGATCGGGTACCGCAGTGCGCCCTCGGCCGCCATCTGGCGCAGCCGGATCACGCCGGTCGTCGTCTCCTCCGAGCCGGCGATCGTGCGCTCCGCCTGCTCGGGGCGCTTCATGTGCAGCATCGAGACCAGGTCCGCGCCATCGTCGATCGTGAAGTTCGGCTCCCGGTCCAGGATCTCCTCGATGTTGTTGTAGTAGCTGTCGTTGTCCTCGCCGCGGACCGCGAAGACGGGCACGCCCTCGGCGGCCAGGCAGGCGGCGACGTCGTCCTGGGTGGACAGTGGGTTTGACGCGCACAGGTAGACGTCCGCCCCTCCCGCCCGCAGAGCCCTCACGAGATTGGCGGTCTCGGTGGTCACGTGAAGGCACGCCCCGACCGACACCCCCTCGAATGTGCGCTCCCGCGCGAACCGCTCCGTCAGCGCCCGCATCACGGGCATCTGGCCGGCTGCCCACTCGATGCGAAGCTGCCCCTCGTCGGCCAGGTTCGGGTCGGCGATGTGGTTGTCCATGTGCTCCTCCAGTCGGTTGCTCAGTTGTCGGAGATCGCGCGCTTCAGGCGCGCGATCGAATCTATGGGCAGGGCGTCCACCCCTCGCAGGATCGCGAGATAGACGGACACCAACCCTCCCAGGAGGGCCAGGTCGAAAAAGCGGGTCACCAGGTCCGCGCCCTGCGCCTGAACCTCGATGACGTCCTCGAAATCGTCCCGGACATCTGGGACGGCCGCCTCAAAGGCCCGCGCGATCCGCTGGTCCTCGTCCGGCTCCCGCAGGCAGACCAGCACCTTGCGCATCCGCGGCCGGCCTTCGCGCCCTTCGGCGGCGAGGCCGACGATCTCGTTGTGCGCGAGCTCGGGCAGGTTCGCCGCGTGCGCCAGAACCTTGGAGTTCTCGTTCAGGTCGGTCCTCCACCTGGCGGAGGCCACACCGGTCGCCCCGGCGCCTCCCCACACGACGGGCAGCGTTCCTTCCAGCCGGACGGCGAGGCGCTTGGCTTCGTTGCGCTCCAGCGGCACGTCCGGACCCCACTGCGACACACGCCCCTGAAGGTGGGCCGCCGTGGCTTCCTGCCACTGGCCGCCCGGCCCGGCCAGGAGATCGACCGCCAGAGCGGCCATGGACCCGAGGGCGAATCGCGGCAGCATCCCCTCGGGGACCTTCCACACCTCCCACTGCGCGGCCGTGGCTTCCTCCGCAAGAGGACCTCCGGACGTGATCACGGCACCGTGCGCGGCTCCGCGCGAGCACGCCGCCCTGAAGCCGTCCAGCGTCTCCGCGGTGCTTCCGGAGTAGCTGGCGGCCACCACGAAAGTCGACTCGTCGCAGAAGGCCGGCACCCCGCACCCCCTGTGGACCACCACGGGCAGCTTCGACCCGCCGGCGGCCGCGGCCGAGGCAAGGTCTCCGGCAACCCCGGACCCGCCCATCCCGAGGAAAAGCGCCGACCGCAACGGAACCCGCCGCCCGGCAACCCGGGCGGCGCCGGCGCGATGCGTCCCGACCTGGGTCGCCATCGACGCGACGGCCCCCAGCGCACCGGACGGATCGCGCGCCGCGACGGCGGCGGCGTCGTCCAGGACCGAGGTCGCGGTGTCCGGAGGGGTGATCAGTCGCCCTCCCATCGGGTTGCCTCGTCCACGAGCATCACGGGGATGTCGTCGCGGACGGGATAGGCCAGCCGGCAGTCGGGGGCCGAGCAGACGAGGAACTCGTTTCCGTCACGCGTCTTCTCCTCGACCGGCTGCTTGCACTTCGGACAGGCCAGGATCTCGAGAAGCTCCTTGTCTATGGGCATCTACCCTCCCCTGATAAGAGCCAATAGCTCGTCACGCCGCGGCTGCATCACCGCCGGGCTCGATGCCTCGACGTTCAGGCGCAGCAACGGCTCGGTGTTCGAAGGCCTGAGGTTGAACCACCAGTCCGGATACGAGACTGTCAGCCCGTCCAAGGTGTCGTGCTCGCCCTCCGGATAGGCATCCGCAACCCTGGCCATCGCCGCCTGCTGGTCCGCGACGGGAGTGTTGATCTCCCCGGACGCAGCGTACCGCTGCAGCGGGACCAGCAGCTCCGACAGCGGCGCCGGGGCTTCGGACATGGTTTCCAGCACGTACAGCGCCGCCAGCAGGCCGGAGTCGGCGCGGTAGTTCTCCCTGAAGTAGTAGTGGCCCGAGTGCTCGCCTCCGAACACCGCGCCCGTGGAGGCCATCAGCTGCTTGATGTAGGAGTGGCCGACCTTCGACCGGACCGGCACTCCCCCACACTCCCGGACGACCTCCGGGACCACCCGCGAGCAGATGACGTTGTGGATGACGGTGCCCCCCGGCTCCCGG